>SAAL01000059.1 GCA_009929445.1 Bacteroidia bacterium | reverse complement strand
TGTGGAAAAACAAAAGTACTATATCGGAGGGAAGTTATCTGCTAGATGGCTTCCCTTTTTGATGCATTATTTCTTTGTCGGTCAGTAGTGATTTTTTTTTTTTTTTTTAATAAGTCCCCCTTCGGGGAATACAGGGGGCTTTTAATTATTCTCCGGTCTCAATTTTCTAACCGTAGCTCCTGTCTGCCACATTTCGCTTTCGCGCAGCGCTTTCAGTTCGGCTTCCAGTCCTTCGCGGTAATCGGGTTTGGAGTTGGTGTCGATGGAGCGCTGGGCTTCGTTGCCGCTTGCCACTTCTTTGTACAGTTTTTCGAAAACCGGTTTGGTGGCATCGTGGAAAGGTGTCATCCAGTCCAGTGCACCACGTTGGGCGGTGGTTGAGCAGTTGGCATACATCCAGTCCATACCTTTGGCTGCAAAGAGCGGCATCAAAGACTGTGTCAATTCTTCTACGGTTTCGTTGAATGCTTCCGAGGGCGTGTGTCCGTTTTCACGAAGCACTTCATACTGAGCCAGAAGCAATCCCTGAATAGCTCCCATCAGCGTTCCGCGTTCGCCCGTGAGATCCGAATACACTTCGCGTTTGAAGGTGGTTTCAAACAAATATCCCGAACCTACTCCGATTCCAAGTGCCACTACGCGGTCGAAGGCACGTCCGGTAGCATCCTGGAAAATAGCATAGGAAGAATTCAGTCCGCGGCCTTCAAGAAACATGGTGCGAAGTGAAGTTCCCGAGCCTTTCGGGGCAACCAGGATTACGTCCACATCGGCCGGAGGAATGATTCCGGTCCGTTCCTTATACGTAATACCAAATCCGTGAGAGAAATAAAGTGCCTTGCCGGCAGTGAGGTAAGGTTTGATGCGCGGCCATACTTCTATCTGAGCTGCGTCAGAAAGAAGATACTGGATGATTGTTGCACGCTGGCAGGCTTCTTCGATTTCAAAAAGCGTTTCGCCGGGCACCCAGCCGTCAGCTACGGCTTTATCCCAGGTTTTTCCGCCTTTGCGTTGTCCGATAATTACGTTGAAACCGTTGTCGCGCAGATTGAGCGATTGACCCGGACCCTGCACGCCGTAACCTATTACAGCTATTGTTTCATTTTTCAGTGTTTCCTGAGCTTTGCTCAACGGAAATTCCTCGCGGGTAACTACATTTTCTTCTACACCGCCAAAATTCATTTTTGCCATTTTTTTTAGATATTTGCCCCCTAACCCCCTAAAGGGGGGATTGACCAGATTTGGTCGGGGATGTTGTTATTATTGTTTGTTTTTTTTCTATAAATTCAGAAAGTTTGATTCTTGCACCAATATTCCCCCTTCAGGGGGGTAGGGGGCTGACTTTCTCACCATTCTTCCTCTGAAAGCAGTTTTGTCGTTTGCTTTTACTTCAAATCGGAAATCATTTTGTTCAATCTCAGTTTTGTATACTGCAACCTGATCGGCATACACCACTTCATTCATGAAATTCACATCAATCCGGTGAATGGAATTGGCACGGTGCTCTTCCAGGGTGAAAGAATCAACCATCCAGTCCAGATAATGCACTGTGTTTACGTGCTGATTGATGTCGATATCCGTATATTTTATCGAAAATTCATCAATCAGACCATCTTCCACAGCGTCCAGTTTGAGCGGTCGATCAATGCCGCTTGGCTGTAATGTGGCGAAATCATGAATTCCTTCCAGGAGTTTGAGTTCCATCGGCCGGCGTGTTTCGAGGTTGATCATCACCCACACGGAAGTAGCATTTCCAATGACTTCGACCTGTTCGTTATAAACACGGTAGTTACGGATTGTGTTCAGCGTATGTACTTCCTGCACCCAGGTTTCGATAGAAATTTTTTCGTATTGTTTCGGAAAATAATCCATCTCCAGTGCATAGCGTGATATCACCCATGTAGCGCCCAACCGGTGCAGATGCCGGATTCCAAAACCGTTTTCGTCGGCATTATAGCCCGAAGCGGTGAGTATGAGGTCGGTCAGGTGCGATAGTTTGATTCTAGATTGAAAATCAACGAATTGCGGAGCTATCGGGAATTCAAAACTTCCTGTTTTCATTCTTCTTTTCCTGAATTTTTCGCATCCCTTCCAGCATATCGCTCAGTCGTTCCACCTTGGAGCGGGTGATGGCTATACGTCCGGACCGGATAAACTGCAGCACCCCGATTGTCTGACTCAGCTCTTCGAACAGTGCCTGTGTTTCGGCATAATGACCGGCTTTCAGAAAAACGGTGCAGTCGTTGGATATTTCGAGCACGCGGATGTTGTATTTACGGATAAAATACTCTACTGAGCCGTGTTCCAACACTTTGTCGGTAGCCAATTTGTAGAGTGCCAACTCCTGATGCACCAAATCCTCGTCGGTGTTGTAGTATGCTTTCAATATGTCCACCCGTTTGTCAATTTGTTTCACCACTTTTTCCACCACATCCTGAGTGGAAAGAAGTGTGATGGTAAACTTATGAATGCCCTTCAAAGCCGAAGGAGACACCGAAAGCGTTTCGATATTCAGTCCGCGGCGTGTGAAAATAACGGTAATTTGATTCAGCAAACCAACCGTATTTTCTGAAAAAACGGTGATGGTATATAATTTTGTTTCCATAATGTCAGCCCCCTAACCCCCAAAAGGGGAATTTCCCGGATTTTACAAGAGGGGTGGGAAATTAAAATTTGTTTTTTAGAATACTTATTGTTTTTGAAATGCTAAGCGTTTGCACCATTATTCCCCCTTAAGAGCCTATCCCAAACAATCCCGATTTCATAACGGGAAACTTGGTTTGGGAGGGTTAGGGGCGTGTCTTTTTACATAATTATATTAGTAACACAGGTTCCGGCAGGCACCATCGGATACACCATGCCTTTTTGTTCCACTTCCACTACCAGCAGGTATGGTTTGTCGTCTTTCAGCATGTCGCTGATGGCATCGTCAAGATCTTCGCGTTTCGTCACTAATTTTCCGTCTATGTTGTATGCTTTCGCAATGGCCACAAAATCCGGATTGTGCATTTTGGTGAACGAATAGCGTTCGTCGAAGAAAAGTTCCTGCCACTGGCGGACCATACCCAGAAACCGGTTGTCGAGTATAATCATTTTCACACCAATTTGCTCCTGCATGATGGTTCCGAGTTCCTGAATGGTCATCTGGAATCCTCCATCGCCTGCAAACATGCATACAGTACGCTCGGGAGCTCCCATTTTAGCACCGATAGCTGCCGGAATCCCGAATCCCATGGTGCCTAAACCGCCCGAAGTGACCATACTTCGTGTTTTTGAATATTTGAAATATCGGGCTGCCATCATCTGATTTTGTCCCACATCGGTCACTACGATTGCCTGATTTCCGGTGGCTTCAGTTATTTTGTGAATTACTTCTCCCATTGTAAGTTCTCCTTCGGTACGATACACTTCTTTCCGGATTACTGCGTCGTGTTCCCTGTTGTCATGTTCCCTGAAACTTTCCACCCATTCTGTGTGGCTGGCTGGTTTTAGTTTTTTGGTTAGCGCAGGCAGGCTGTCGGCTACCGAGCCCAGTACTGGTGCATCCACGGTCACATTTTTGCCTATTTCCGATTGATCAATGTCCAGATGAATGATTTTGGCTTGTTTGGCGTAAGTATTTAAATCTCCTGTTACCCGATCGTCGAATCGCATTCCGATGGCAATAAGCACATCACATTCGTTGGTTTTCATGTTTGGGGCTACGTTTCCGTGCATTCCCAGAAATCCTTTGTTCAGCCGGAAATCTGTTGACATGGCCGAAAGTCCGAGTAGGGTGGAAGCTGCCGGTATATCGGCTTTCTCCAGAAATTCTTTAAGTGCTTTTTCGGCGTTAGCCAGAATTACGCCCTGACCGACAAGTGCATAAGGTTTTTCGGCGTTGTTGATTAAGTCCACCGCAGCTTCTATCTGATCCATCCGTATATCCGGAACAGGTATGTAGCTACGAATGAAATTGCATGGTTTGTAGTCAAAATTTACTTTCTCGTTTTGAGCACTTTTTGTAAAGTCGAGTACTACCGGGCCGGGCCTTCCGCTTCGGGCAATGTAGAAAGCACGCGCTACAGCCCAGGCGATGTCTTTGGCGTACCTTATCTGGTACGACCATTTCGTAATAGGCTGCGTAATGCCTACCACATCTATTTCCTGAAAAGCATCGGTACCGAGCAGCGAAGTGCTCACCTGACCGGTGATGACTATCAGCGGAGTGCTGTCAAGCAGTGCATCGGCTATGCCTGTGATGGCGTTGGTGGCTGCCGGACCCGAAGTGACCAGGCTTACGCCTACTTTTCCCGAAACGCGTGCATAGCCCTGAGCGGCGTGGGTAGCTCCCTGCTCGTGACGGGTGAGAATATGATTGACTTTATCCGAATAATCGTAAAGAGCATCGAATACGGGCATGATTGCGCCGCCGGGATACCCGAAAATGGTGTCAACTCCTTCGTGAATGAGTGCCTGCATGAATGCATGTGCACCGTTCATGATTTGTTCTCCGGCTCCCTGAGTGGTGGGATTGGAGTGTAGTTCCTGAGTTTTTGTGTTTTTGTTCATACTAATTTATTTCGATGTTATCAGTAATCTGTTTTTTTTTGAGAAAATGCAGCCTTTTTTGCAGATAATGAAGTCGGGAGAATCTAAATTTCTCTCACCGCTCCCTTATCAGCCGAACTTACCATGCTTGCGTAGGCTCTCAGTGCTTTAGAAACGGTCCGGTTTCTGTCCTTGGGTTTGAATGCATCTTTTCCGCGTGCCATTTCGGATTCACGGCGGAGTTGAAGTTCCTCGTCGGATAATTTTACGTTTATTTTCCGGTTCGGTATGTCAATTTCTATTACATCACCGTCCTGTAGCAAGCCTACGTTGCCTCCGGCGGCTGCTTCGGGCGAAATATGTCCGATGGATAAGCCCGATGTTCCGCCCGAGAAGCGGCCATCGGTTATCAGTGCGCAGGCTTTACCGAGTTGCCTGGCCTTGATGTATGAAGTAGGGTAGAGCATTTCCTGCATACCGGGTCCTCCTTTGGGCCCTTCGTGGATTATCACTACCACATCGCCGGCTACAACCTCACCTTTCAGAATGCCACTGCAGGCAGTATCCTGTGAGGTATATACCTTTGCTTTCCCTTCGAAGTGCCAGATGCTTTCGTCCACACCGGCAGTTTTGATTACGCAGCCGTCCTGTGCTATGTTTCCTTTCAGAATGGCGAGTCCGCCGTCTTTGGTGTAGGCATTTTCCAGTGAACGGATACAACCTTCCATGCGGTCGGTATCCAGCGTATTGTAGTAAGATTCCTGTGATCCCATCACCAGGTTGAATCGGTTCGCAGGCGCGCTGCCGTATATTCGCCCGGCATCGGGATGTACATTTTCTTTGGTAATGGAATATTTTTCGATAGCTTCACCCAGCGTCAGTCCATCCACCCGTTTCACACCGAGGTTTAAAAGCCCCTTTTGAGGTGATTTAGAAGATGGGGGTTCTTCAAAAGTCCCCCCGTGGGGGGATTTAGGGGATGGGGGTTCTTCAAAAGTCCCCCCATGGGGGGATTTAGGGGATGGGGGTTCTTCAAAAGTCCCCCCGTGGGGGGATTTAGGGGGGCTTAACTCTCCCATTATCCCCAATATTCCTCCAGCTCTGTTCACGTCCTGAATATGGAATTTGTTCGAATTGGGTGCCACTTTGCATACACAGGGCGTTTTACGTGAAATTTCATCGATATCGTCCATGGTAAATTCCACTTCAGCTTCCTGTGCTATGGCTAAAATATGCAATACGGTATTGGTGGAACCGCCCATTGCCACATCCAGCGTCATGGCGTTAATGAATGCATCGCGGGTGGCAATGTTCCTTGGAAGAACACTGTCATCGCCGTCGCGATAATATTTCCAGGCATTTTCTACAATTATTGCGGCTGCATCCACAAAGAGTTGTTTGCGGTTGACGTGTGTCGCCACGATGGTTCCGTTACCGGGCAATGCCAGCCCGATTGCTTCGTTCAGGCAATTCATGGAATTGGCTGTAAACATGCCCGAACACGATCCGCAAGTGGGACAAGCTGCATTCTCCACCCTTTTAACTTGTTCGTCGGAGACATTGTCGTCGGCAGCCAGTACCATTGCGTCCACCAGATCCAGCTGTTTACCATCCAGAATGCCGGCTTCCATCGGACCTCCCGACACAAAAATTGTCGGGATGTTCAGTCGCATGGTAGCCATAAGCATGCCCGGGGTTATCTTATCGCAGTTGCTGATGCAGATCATCGCATCTGCTTTGTGTGCATTCACCATGTATTCCACACTGTCGGCTATCAGGTCACGCGAGGGAAGTGAGTAGAGCATCCCGTCGTGGCCCATAGCGATGCCGTCGTCCACGGCAATGGTGTTGAATTCTGCAGCAAAACATCCCAGCTTTTCTATTTCCGCTTTTACCATCTGACCCACTTCGTGCAGGTGGGTATGTCCGGGAACGAACTGGGTGAATGAGTTTACGATGGCAATAATCGGTTTGCCCATCTGTTCGGTGGTCATTCCGTTGGCTTTCCAGAGTGCGCGGGCTCCTGCCATACGGCGTCCCTGAGTGGATGTGGCGGAACGAAGTTGACCTCCAAACCTCCCCGAAGCAGCCCCTCCAAACCTCCCCGAAGGGGAGGCTTCAGGATTGTGGGGTTTATTATTATTTTGCTGATTGTTCATTATTCTGAGTTTTTCTATGTAAGAAATTACCTTGTTCTGTTATTGCTTTTAAGAAATTTCTCCTTCTGGTCAGGTTGTAACTGGCGAAGGATTCAATCCTTTTTTAATTAAAAAAACCTTTCTCGGATTGTGTGAGAAAGGTTTTATTGCTTTATATAAACATTTGTAAACACTACAACCGTTCTCACCTCTGATTTTTGACCAAAAGAGTAATGACGAGGACGAGTAGAATGTTGACGCTTTGAGTAGTCATTTGTTGTTTTTTTCTAAATTGTTTGCAAAGATAAGGCAAGATTTTTAATGTGCCAATAGTTTAACACTAAAAAATCAAAATAATTGCAAAATTGTAAGTTTTATTAGTCTTTTTGTGAGTTTTGATAGTATCGAGTGAAAAATTATTCGTTAAACTGTTTTTTTTGTTGTCACTGCCAACCTGAAGGCATTGCAGTTATTCCATCAAAAAAGCCACCTGACTCAGTGGCTTTTCTGATTGTAAACAAACGAAATGATAACCGGATTAAGGTTTATCGTTTTAGTTGATTATTCATTTTTTGTCGTCTTTTTTATCGTCATCTTCATCGTAGAAAAAAAGGCTGGTTTCTTCTTTCATCCGGATTTTCCTGCTATAGATGGCTCTGGCCGATTGTTCCTTTGCAAACATCTGTTTCATATCTTCCTCGTTTTTGCTGAATTTCATGGTGTTGCTGATGGAGATGGAGACGGCAAATTTCTCCACATCGTGGTCGGCTCCGATGTAGGTAAATGTCCATCGCTGCTGCGATAATTCTTCTACCAGCCTTTTGATGGCTTCGCCTGAATACTCGCGTGAGGAATTTTCTTCGCCGTCGGTAAGGATGGTTACCAGTACGTTGAAGTCGGTAATTGATTCGAGTTCTTTTCTGAGCTTGCCAAAACTGAATCCCATGGCATCGTACAGCGGGGTCATTGCATCCGGCTGATATTTTCTTTCATCTATTTCGCTGAGTTTTTCTACCGGCTCGCAGAAGTGCAGGGTTTTGATACCCAGCCCGTTGAATGTGAAGAATGAAATCAGGTGTTCCTGTTCGGGGTATTGAAGGGCTATACCTTTCACAGTTTGTACCAGCTCGTTGAATCCCTGAATAATGGTGTTTTTGATTGACGTCATCGAACCGCTTTCGTCAAGCAGAATGAGGTTGTGAACCCGGTGTTTTGTTTCCATCTTTGTGTTGGTTAAAAGGTTAAATGTGTGTTTTGAACCATGAAACCACAAAGATACAACACAGGTTTGACAGCTTTTGACGCAAAAAGACTGATTTACTTTTTAACTAATATTTAACATTTGATTGTTGACTTACAGTTCTTACGAGGTTGCATTGTATTTATTTTTCATCTTATCGACCAGACTCATTATGTATTGAGTGATTTCGGGCGAATCTATGATTTCAATATCGTCCGGAAGACCCATGATGAATCGTCCCACACCTTCGGCTGAGCACACATTGGTTTCGAGCAGCCACTGGTTTTGGGGGAGTGCGGTGAGCAGGGGTTCGGCCAGTGGAAATTCCTCCACGAGCAGATTTTTGGCACGTAGTCCGAGTTGAAGTTTTATATGGAAGGTCCGGCTGCTGTTCATCCTGAAAATATCGATGAAGCCGGGTTTGTGTTTCCGGATGGATTTCCATTTTTCGGGCAGCACTTCCACCCTTCCAATTCGCGATACCCTGAAAAGCTTGTTGCATTCCTCTTCGGGGCAGTAGCACCATACCTGCACGTAGTTGGTGGTGAATGCGTAGGCTTCCACGCGGCGGTCGCGTATGTCGTTGCCGTGCGACGAAGCGTAATTGTGCAGAATGACCGTGCGTTTGTTCTCCATGGCCTCCACCAGCCGTTTAACGTTGTTTCCGTTTTTGGTGTTGATGATGGTTTCGGCCAGTACGTTGTAGTCGTACACGGAGTAGAGTTTCTTCTTCAGATTTTGTTTGATAACGTTGTTCTCGTCGATACTCTCGATGGCCGATTTCAGAATGTAGGCTTCCTCGCGGCTGAAGTGAATCAGGCTGCTGATGTCTTTGAAGTAAGGCGATGACTTGTCGAGCCTGAAGCAGTTGTTTTTTTTCTTGATTACAAAACCGGCATCGCGAAAAGTGTCGATGTAGCGATACACTGAACGGGGTGAGATAGACAGCTGACCGGCAATTTCTTCAATGGTAAGCGACGTGTTGCCCGTGAGCATCTTCATGATGCGAAGCAGGCGTTCTACTTTGGGTTGATCCATGGTATCTGATTGTATGATTGAAGTGAATAATTGATTTCAACTCACGCTACTAATCAAACCTGTTGATGAATGTCAGAAAAGCAGCAAAAAAAACTCGTTTTTCAGCGAAATCATTCAGCCGGACATATTCACGAGAAATGCTGCCAGACAAAGATACAATAAACTTTGAGAGAAAAAACTTTTTATTTTATTCCTTTTTGCTGAATATGATGATTTTTTCCTGAATGATTCCTACAGATAATCATTAATGCCGGTGCAATGCAGTGGTCTGTAAACTTCTTTTTTTTTATGAAATAACTTTAGAGTTTACCTCAGGCAGTTGATCAACCGTGAGAAGGTGGGATAATGACTTTTTACCATAAAAAAATTCTGCATGCTGCCCTGAATACATTAACCATACGTTTTCGGACAAAAAAAGGCCGGAAAAAATCCGGCCCCGTAACAGCACTTAAATACAGTTATTTTTTTCGCGAATAGATATTCCAGGCTATCCGGTCGATGATATCGGTGGTAAATCTGGCTTGCTGTACGCTCCTGAAGATTTGTTGGATTCCATCGATTGTTTCATTCATGAGTGTTTTCAGCGTAGTGGATGTGCCGTCATCTAAAGTGATTTTCAGATCGCGCGTAGCATGTGTAAGGCACTGATTGAGCGAATCGGGTTGGATAACAATGATTTCAACCTTCGAATTGGTCTGCAGTACTCCATTCAGATACACCTGAGCGCTGTCCATGCTTTCAGGTTTCAGATTACGTACTATCTTTACGTTGCCCACTGTAAGTGAGTAGGTCTTTTCTCTGTATCTTATTTTTTTATCCGTAAGGCGTACCGAAGTCATTTTTTCTTCATACAAAATCTTATCCCCTTCCGAAATGGCATAGGCCGAAACGGCTGTGTCGCCGCTGTTTTCGGTACGGCTAACCGTGTAACCTGATGCAAGGGTGTAAACCGATGAAGCATTGTATCCGTTTACTTTATTTCTGCTACTCAATTCTGTTAACGAACCTATCTGAGCATTGTCGATGCTGAAATCAGAAGTGAGACGGTATTCATTGCCGGCTTTCCGGTTTCTGAACACATAATAATCGGTCACCTTAGCTTCGAAGTTGTTTGTAAGGGCCGTGTCGGCTTTCTGATGCCAGAACATGGCAGCCGGATGACGAACCTTTTGTACAGGTAAACGTACAATCATGTATTCACTTTCGCCTGTTTTGGTGAAAAAACGATAATACGGATTATTCGTTTTAACGCGTTGCCAGGAATAGTCATAAATGCCTACCACTTTATCCAGTGTTATCATTACTGTATCATTCGGCATGAAATACCACTCCGAAAAAGCGGGTGCTTTGGCCATTCCGGTAGCAGCGCTTTCATCGTTTTGACTCAAAAGCTGAAAATCGGCTGAAGTCTTTATTTTATCAACAGCAGCATTCAGTTCTTTTACTCCTTTATCGAGCGATTCTTTGAGCGATACACCTGCCGGCTCAGAATCGCATGATACTCCAATGACCACAAAAAGTAAAGCGATTACAGAATTTAATAATGTTGACTTCATACATTTCATTTGTTTTAATAATGATTATTTTATGAATTATATTTTTCTCTCAAAATATTTACCGGACATTTTATTCTATAATATATGATATTCTGAAAAGTAAAAAGTTTATTCTTATCCTAATATTTAACATAATACGGCTCGTTCATAAAACTTTAACAGGCTGAAAACTGATAGCAAACGGCCTGTGAAACCTTATAGTTGATTGTTCTCCCGTTACTTTTGGTTGCAGTATGGTCAGTTTTATCTTTCTTTGGAAAAATTACGCGTATCTAAGGTCGGGAGAAAAAACAACTATTCTGCGCAAACCGGAACTCCCTATACCTGATCAAGAACAAAGTAAGGCAACAGCAGGTCTTCGAAATTATATAAACCCGGTTTTTGCCCTCTCAGGTGATCGGCCGCAAAGAGCACTCCATTGCCGAATGCCTCGCGCGAAATGGATTCGTGAATTAGCCTTACTGTCTGATACGGGAATCCGAAAATCAACTCATGTTTACCCACAATACCTCCGGCACGCACCGAAAAAATTTCAGACTCCTGCACATCGAGTGCATTAGCTATTTTTATTGCCGTGCCCGAAATTCCTTTTTTGCCCTTGAAATGTTCTTCGATGATTTCAATATCCACATCGGGAGCAATTTTTTTCAAACATCTGGCTGCGCAAAGCAGGAAGTTGACCCCCAGCGTAATATTCGGACTCCAGAATACAACCGTTTGTTCCGCGAGTTTTTTCAGCAGACGGTGTTCTTCTTCGCCGTAATGCGAAACTGCCGATATGATAATCAGTTTCCGTTCGGCAGCTGCCTCTCCATAGGTATAAATGCCTGTTTCTGACGAAAAATCTATGATGATATCCACGGGATGCCGTCCGAGCAGTTCGGGCATGGTGATGGATGAACTGGAAAATATCAGTCCGGGCTCGTCGGACTCCACGCCCAGTACGTCGGCAGCACTCCGGCCCTGCAGGTGATTGCTCCGTTTGAGCACCCATTCGAGGCTATAATCTGCATGTTGTAAAATGGAGTTGGCAACCGCTTTTCCGGCTTTCCCAAAACCTGCTAAACCGATTTTCATAATGAATGTGTTTAAGTTTATTTTTTGTAATAGATAAAAAAACGGTATATCCGTAACACTGTCAGAGTATTTCCTTTTCAGTTTCTGTATTTCTCCAGCCATTTCAGAGTCAACAGATTCATCGCCCAGTAAACGGCAAATGCAACCACTCCGGTAAGGGTAATGAACAACAATTCCCCGATTCCATCACCCGGTTCCCAGAAAACAAATCCGAAAAACATGCCTGAAAAAAGACAAACGAAGGTGGTGAATTCAATAAGACCCATCCCCATCACTTTCTGATTCAGCTGAAATCTTTTCCACAAAGGAAGTGCAAGGGTGTATTGTACGATTAATGCAATAAGGGTGGCTGCAGGGATTACCAGATTGAAGAATCCCCGGTCGGGATAGCTGAAAGCATCACCCCGACGCACAATCAGGTTATACAATGCCAGCACAGCGAATACTGCCAATATTCCGCATACCGGCGGAAAAATTGTTTCAATGATTTTTGTTTTCATACCCTGATGATTTTTAATGGTGTTTATCGGAGAGCGGATTGTCCCTGAAAATATCCCGGTCATTCAGCTTTAATGTATGAAGTCGAATACTTCTGCCCGACAGACTGTGTTTGATTCGCACACCGTAAACCGAATATCCCGGTATTACCTCCCGGTAGTATAACAAGGCAGTACACCGATAAGTTTAACCGGCACACTGCCAGACAGTTCCGAAAGGAAAGGGGGGATGTGCTGAAAGGACGTGGGGGAGGGAAAGTAGATGAAAGGGTTGTGAAAACAATTATTTCAAACTCTTGGAAGGCTCAATGCAATACGATTCAGGTATGGTTTGGTCATAAGAAGAAGAAATGCGAAAAATACCTGAATGAAAGTGGTTGAAAATTTATCAGTAGAATTCCTCAAATTTCGTTATTCAATTTCTCCGTAAATGAAAGAACTGAGGTCATCTGCGTTCCGGAAATTTTCGGAAGTCAGGTGTACCGGGTTTTTCGTGTTCCATTAATTTTCGGTAATTAAGTGTGGCGGATTTAGGGGTTGCCGATGTGTGAGTAAACAGACCAATCGATTCAGGCGGTTTGACTGATTCTTTGTAAAGGATTCCGATATTACCGGTCATTTAATGCCGGAATTTTTTCTTTTGCGCAGGTATTTCCGGCAATTTTCAGTAGAGTTGATGTTCCGTATTTGGTTTCCAGTTCTTTGAAAACCTCCAATGCTGTGTTGATGGCTGCTTTTTCGGAAGCACAGATAAACGGTCCGGCCTGATTGTAATGGCCTGTAGAGAAGAAATTGGAGCAGCCGCACCAGTTCATGCAGTATCTGCGCAAGCTACAATCCGAACAAACAGTGTGTGCCGGTTTTTCAAAATGTCTGCTTGTGCAGAATTTTCTGTAATCTACTCCTTCGTGTATATTTCCGATGCAATGTTCGTGGAGGCTTCCATCGCCAACCAGCCTTTCGCAGGGAAAGATATTCCCGTTGGGTGCAATGGCAAATTCCTTTTTTCCCATGTGGCAGCGTTCATTTATTTTGTAACCGCCATCCAGTATCACAGCCAGTTTTCCATTGATAAGGCTTAAGAAGGCCGGGTCGTCTGTTTCGTGCCAGTGAATATATTTCCTAGCAATGGTATTGAAAATATCCTGCAGTTGTACTATATCGTCTGCTGTCCAGCGGGCACTGAAATCGGGATTGATGTAAATTTTCCGAACACCGAGGTTATACAGATATTCTACCGATTCGGGCAGGAATTTGTAGGTTGAAGGTGTATAAACCGCGTTAACCATGATTTGAGGGAAGTAACCGATGGCTTTTCGGATATTTTCTTCCACTGCAGATGAACTGGGCCTGCCATCGGGGTATATCCGGGCCTGATCCTGAACAGCCGGTATTCCATCACAACTTACACCCAGTGAAATATTATGTTGAAGTAAATATCCGGCCATTTCGTCGGAAAATATTGTCCCGTTTGTGATAACCTGCAGTACCACTTCTCTGAGTGGAAAAAGCGGATGCTTTTCTATCATTTCCGTTATTTCTTTCAGCCGGTTGAATTCAAGCAGCGGTTCGCCGCCGAAATAACCAATATCAATCGGTTCACCTTCCTGAGAGTTGGAAAAGATAAAATCAACGGCTTTACGTGCATTTTCAGTACTTATCGAGTGTTTGTGCTTGATAATATAACAGTACCGGCAAGCCAGATTACAAGCCTGAGTAAGTAGTAGTGCGTATTTCATGGGTAAAAAAGTTTGGATAAAACCCGGTTTGGAAATGAATAATTCTTGCAGAGGTAATACAAACCCGCCTTACCGTTTCGGGCAGGCGGGTTTACAGGGGGTCAAAAGATTGATTCCATTGAATTAACAATGTCCAGGGTATTTTCGAAACTTACACCTTTTGCGTCTTTTAGTTTATTCTGAATATCTGTAAGAATTCTTTTTGAAAATTCTCTCCATTGTTCGTCTTTCAGTAAATAGATTTGACCATTCAGATGCACATGAGCTATCTTCATTCCTCCATATTTCCACCACCATTCCAGATCTAAATGTAGCGGATTTAATTCGATGGATCTTTTTTGAATCATTTCTTCATGAATCGGCTCCAGTTTCATTTCTTTCACAAATTTCTCAACGATGTTTTTATAACGCCAAAACATCGGATTGTGAGGACCGTTGATAAGATGACGGTCGAAAACAGGTGAATATCTGATATATTCCATTTTATTTGAAAAATTAATTTTAGTTTGATAATAATCAGTTTGTGCTAACTGATATAGAAAAAGTTACGGTGGATTATCCGGATGCTTTTTCAGATATCAATACAGGGGGAGAGAGTAATCAATGCGTTTTAAGGCAACCGGTATTCACAGTAGTTTATGCTGTGCGTCAAATTGAAATTGTATTAAATACTGTATTTATTGCCTTATGCTGATTTTCGATGCACGGATACAGGTAAATTAATATACCTGTTGCTTTTGAAATATATTGTATAAGAATGTTTTTTAAAACCGAAAATGTATTTTGAGTTAATAAACACTCGGCTTCTTGTCGTTTGCAGTTGTGGGTAAAACTATACCCGAATGTACCGAAGAATAGATTACGGTAGCTGAATAAAGTTGTTTTTTTTCTTTCTGCCGTTTACCTCCTTTCTTTCTGAACAAGTTCATTAACAACAAGATAATTATAAAAATTAAACAATTTGAGAATCTGATTAGTTCACTGACACATTCATTTCTTTGTCCACTGATTAACCGGACTAATTTGAATGCTCTTTTCAGGACATTTTCAATCTGTATCATCCGGAATTGCGTGGAAACAGTCCAACCGCTTCAGGCGGTTTGACCGATGAGTAAAAAATGTCCCCGGGACGGAAAAAGATCTCCCTTTGGGGGAGTTTGAGGGGTGCTTTCTTCCCAAAAAGCTCCTCCTTCGGGCTTGCCAGCCTCAGAAGGGGGAATCTGAACGGGATTATTGATAGGAATTTGCGGAGAAATCCACCGAGTATTTTCCATTGATGATGTATATGGGGAGTTTCTTTTTGCTCCGGGTTTCCGGACTGTAATCGGTGTAAGCCACATATTTAGAGAGAGCATCTATGACCAGCGCTGTATTGAGGGAATTAGAGTACCAGTAAGCCAGTTCGTGTACCGATGAGGAAAACAGCGGTCCCGATTGCCAGTAGCAGATTTCGTTGGGATAAGTTTTTGTTTTGTAACTCTTCCGGCTTTCGAGCAGGTATCGGGCCGAAGCATTCACGATGCTGTCGTAAGCAGCTGTCATTCCGGTTGTTACGGCATACTTTCTGCCCATATTGAGCAGGGCGTTGAGGCCCAGAGCAGTGGCAGTGACGGTGCTCACCGAATCGAAAGGGGCAAACGAGCCTGCTGATTCAGGGTGGCTGCGACTTTGCTTTTGCTCCATGCGCAAGAGTTGTTCCGTCAGTTGTATGAAAAGAGTGTCTGCTTCGGGTATGCCTCCATCTGCTTCACTGATTGCTCTGCTCAGAGCATAAGGAAACCAAAGCGGTTCAGGATAGTAGATATTGCCCCGCTGCCAGAGGTTATATTTTACAGCACGGCTCAACAGCTTCAACACTTCAGCGTAGCGGGGAGTGTGAGTCATTCCTGCTGCGCCGAGTGCCAAAAGGGCGTTGCAGTTCACCACCAGATCCACATTGTTATTTTCGAGCGGAATAATGCCCATATCGGGCTGATCAAAAACGGGAGTGTTTTCGTCCTTGTGCCAGGTGAGAAATGCGCCGGTATTTTCGCCCGTATGGGAGTTCCATCGGTCGCGACGTAACCTGTTCTGGTCGCGGTAACGGTTTAATTGAGCAAGTGCCACGCTGTCCGCCTCGCGTTGAGGATTATCGTTGCAGTCGAGCAGCAGCATGGTCACAGCCAGCGATGTATCGTCGGTGTCGGCGGGGATGTTGAACATGGCTCTGGCGCCGGTTTTATTGTAAACAGGATTGTAAATGCGGTGAATCCATTCCGAAATATAATCCGATTCATGAAATCCGTTCAGTCCCCACCAGCCGGTTTTTTTGTTTATCCATTGCCTTACGCTGAGCATCCAGAGTGGAATATTTTCGGGTGCGGTGTATGGATACGATACCTGCTCTGTCCGGCGGATTTTCCAGAAACGATATGTGTCGTTGTGCCTGAAATGGCCGAAGGTAACCAGGGCGTTGTTTCTCATGTTGGCCACGAACCGGCTTCCGGATGGGAGCAGGCTTTCGTCGAAACGATAGAGGCAGTACAGCGTGGAGGCGGTGGTAAAGAGGTTGTAATCGGTGGCAGTGGTAATGGGTTTCCATGCTGCCGGCCCCCTGGTTGGAAGAAAAGTTACGAAGCCGGGCCATGCACCCTGTTGATGTTTTTCGGTGAAAAGCCACGTTCCCAGAAAACTTCGTATGCTGTTTATTCCGTATGTTTTTCGGGTGCGGGTAAGTCTGAAATCATCGGGTTGCAGTTTTACCCTGCGACTGCTTATCTGCCTCTCTCTGAGGTAAAGCAGCCCGCCAGCTATGGCTTCTTGCAGTCCGGGCAACTGCTGGCGGTAGGTGACGGAGGAGTCGTTGCCGTTTTGCAATGCGGAGTTACCGTGAAAAACAGTGTAGCAGGCCGCTGAATTAGCTGTAAGCACCAGTAAAATTCCAAAAAGGAAGCATTTCATGGTCATGTTTTGAGTGTGATACCCGCTTGTGTTTTCAAGAGTTAAATAATTCCGGTTCTCACGGGAGAATCCTGTTTTTCTAATCCTGATTCTGCAGGATGAACCGTTCCAAAGATAATTAATTTTTGCTGAAAATATCCAGAATTCACAACTAAATGAAAATAAGAAGTATTAACTGTAAGAAAAAGCAACACATCTGCGCAATCCATCTCTTTTCGCCGCTCTTTTTACCAGTTTCCAAATAAACTTTGACTAAAGAATGTCAAAGCAATAAAAATGTATTATTTTTGCATGACAGATACTTTAAAAATTGGAATGGCAAAACAAAACTATAAATACCTGAACAGCATCAACTCACCCGATGACCTGAAAAGAATTGACAGAAACGAATTGCATGTTGTGTGTGACGAACTGCGTGATTTTATTATCGACGAAGTTTCAAAAAACCCCGGACACCTGGGCTCAAGCCTTGGCGTGGTGGAGCTTACGGTAGCACTGCACTACGTTTTCAATACGCCTGACGACCGCATCGTGTGGGATGTGGGACACCAGGCTTACGGTCATAAAGTGCTTACCGGGCGGCGCGACGTATTCCATACCAACCGGCAGTTGGGTGGCATTAGCGGATTCCCCAAAATAGAAGAAAGTGAATATGATACATTCGGGGTAGGACACGCTTCCACTTCCATCTCAGCAGCACTCGGCATGGCTGTGGCAGCCAGCATGAGAGGCGAAGACCGCAAAGTGGTAGCTGTGATTGGCGACGGTTCCATGACCGGCGGACTTGCCTTCGAAGGGCTTAACAACACTTCGATGGATAAAAACGATATGCTCATCATTCTGAATGACAACCAGATGGCTATCGACCCGATTAACGGCGGATTCACCCAGTACCTGGTGGATATCACCACTTCCAAAACCTACAACAAAATACGTCATAAAGTATATAATCTCTTCAGAAAAAGCAGACTGGTAGACGACGAAAAAAAGAACAAGATTATCCGGTTCAACAACAGTCTGAAAACTGCTTTCACACAAAAAGACCACAACATCTTCGAAGGACTGAATATCCGCTATTTCGGTCCGGTGGACGGGCACGATGTAAGTAATCTCATTCGCATTCTGGCAGAAATTAAAGAATTCAAAGGTCCGAAAGTGCTGCATGTAATCACTCAAAAAGGTAAAGGATTCGAACCGGCCGAAAAATCGGCAACCGTGTGGCATGCACCCGGAAAGTTCGACCCCGAAACCGGTGAGCGGCTTGTGTGCAATCACAACAACGCCGAACCACCCCTCTTTCAGGATGTTTTTGGAAAAACATTGCTCGAACTGGCCAAGCAAAACGATAAAATCATCGGTATTACCCCCGCCATGCCTTCAGGCTGCTCCATGACCATCATGCAGCGGCGTTTCCCCGAGCGTGTTTTCGATGTGGGAATAGCCGAGGCGCACGCCGTAACTTTCTCCGCCGGACTGGCCAAAGAAGGAATGGTACCCTTCTGCAATATATATTCATCGTTTATGCAGCGGGCGTACGATAGCGTCATCCACGATGTGGCCATCCAGAAACTGCCTGTCATTATGTGTCTGGACCGCGCCGGCATTGTAGGCTCCGATGGAGCTACCCATCAGGGGCAGTTTGACCTGGCTTACATGCGTTGTATTCCGAACCTGACTATAGCAGCTCCGCGCAACGAAATGGAACTCCGAAACCTTATGTACACGGCTCAACTGCCCGGTAAGGGTCCTTTCGTGATACGATACCCTCGTGGAAAAGGTTTTAACGTCAACTGGCACAATGAGTGGCGCGAACTGACCACCGGCAGGGGTGAATGTCTGAAAACCGGAACCGACCTGGCAGTGATAACCATTGGAACAATGGCTGCCGTTGCCGAAAAAGCCATCAATTCTGTAGAAAATCTGACCGGTAAAAGCATTGCCCACTACGATGCCCGCTTCCTCAAGCCGCTTGACGAAGAAATGCTACGTGAAATCGGAGAAAAATTCACCAAAGTAATTACCATCGAAGACGGAACCATCGAAGGAGGATTAGGCTCGGCTGTGCTTGAATTCATGTCCGACATCAACTATCACCCCGAAGTGCTCCGGATAGGTATTCCGGATGTATTCGTAGAGCACGGTACACCCGAAGAGTTGCATGCCATGCTCGGAATGAATGCAGAAGGCGTCGAGAAGAAAATAATGGACATGATAGACGCAAAAGTATAAGGGATCGTACCGGTATCTTCTGATTTAACAGTTAAAAACGTCTTACAAAACATTCAACAAACTAAATACTCAATAGAAATGAAACTAAAAACCACCCTGCTGATTTTCAGCTTCGTTCTTACCCACACATTATTGTCGCAAAATCAGAGTCAGCTTGCACCCACACCTCCGATGGGATTCATGACCTGGAATTATTTTGGGCTCGATATTCACGAAAACGACATAAAAACACTGGCAGATGCCATGGTGGAAACCGGACTGAGAGACCTCGGATATAACTATATTTTTATTGACGACGGCTGGCAGGGAGGCAGAGATAACAAAAATAACATCATTGCTGATCCTGCAAAGTTCCCCTCCGGAATGAAATCACTCGTAGATTATGTTCATACCAAAGGTATGAAAATAGGTATCTACTCGGATGCTGCTCCGCTTACCTGCGGGGGCTACACGGCAAGTCTTAATTTCGAGGAACAGGATGCCAAAACATTTGCCGCATGGGGATTTGATTACCTGAAGTATGACTATTGCGGCGCTCCGGCCGACTGGCAGACAGCCATATCACGCTACGAGCGGATGGCAAAAGCCCTTCAAAACAGCGGACGTGACATTGCATTCGGTATCTGTGAATGGGGCGACAGATCGCCGTGGCTATGGGCACGCAAAGCCGGAGGACACCTCTGGCGAACTACCGCCGATGTACGTGATAAATGGAAAAGCCATGCACCGGCGGGTAGTGCACCTCACGAACTTCACGGGTATGGAGCAGGAATTCTGGATATTCTCGAAATCAATGCCGGACTCGACAAATATGCCGGACCGAACGGATGGAACGATCCGGATATGCTCGTAGTGGGACTTTACGGCAAAAAAGGAGCACCATCTACCGATTTGGGAGGTACAGGCTGCACCGACACCGAATATCAGTCGCAGATGTCGCTCTGGTGCCTCATGGCCGCACCGCTTATGATTACCTGCGATGTGCGCAATATGAAAGAAGCTACAAAACGTATTCTGACCAATAAAGATATCATTGCTATCGACCAGGATCCGCTCGGAATTCAGGCAGAGCGAAAACTGAAAACCGACCTGTTGCAGATATTTGTAAAACCACTTTCAAACGGCGATGTAGCATTGGGAATACTGAACACATCCGATCAGGAACAAACGACAGAGGTTAATCCCAAAACGCTGGGTATTTTCAACAAAAGGAAAGCAAAAGACCTCTGGAGCGGCCAAACGATGAAAACGGGCAAACGTATCAAAGTAAAGATGGCTGCACACGAAACGAAAGTTTTTCGCCTGTCCGAATAACAGAGTGAGTTGAACATAAAATGCTGAATACAGGGTTCTGAAAACTCAAAGCTGACAATAAACTGAAATAGAATTACTTTTTTTTGAAAAAAAGATACATCAATGAAAATAATCATTGCGGGAGCCGGTGATGTGGGTACTCACCTGGCAAAACTCCTGGCGAAAGAGAATTTTGATACCACTTTGCTGGATGAAGATCCCAACCGACTGACGGATCTGGAGATGAATTACGATTTACTCACCCGCACCGGATCGCCCACCTCCATCGAAAGTCTGAAAGAATGTGGTGTGGAAAAGGCGGATTTGTTTATTGCCGTCACTCCTTACGAAAGTATAAACATGACTTCGTGTATGCTGGCAACCAATCTGGGAGCCAAACGTACACTTGCCCGCATTGAAAACTACGAATACCTGATACCCGAGAACAAAGAATTCTTTGCCAAGCTGGGAGTTGATTACCTCATCCTCCCCGAGAAACTCGCAGCAGAGGAAATCGTGGAGTCGATAAAGTACACCTGGTTGAGGCAAAATCTGAGTTTTCACAACGAAGCGCTGTTCCTGCTCGCTGTAAAACTACGTGAAAATGCACTTATTCTTAATAAAAAATTTAACACCGGTTTTTTCGATCATGGCAAATTCCGTGTGGTAGCCATCAACCGAAACGGACATACCATCATCCCGAATGGCGGTGATGAACTTATGGCCAACGATGTGGTGTATTTCGTAACCATGAAAGAGCACATCCAGTTTGTGAAAGAACAGGCAGGAAAAAAAGACTACCAAATCAGGAATGTGATGATCATGGGCGGAAGCCGCATTGCACAGAAAACCATCCAGTATCTTCCGGGCAACATCAACGTAAAAGTAATGGAACGCGACAAGGAAAAATGCTACCTGCTCGCTGGATGTCTGCATAATGCCCTCATAATTAATGCCGACGGTAGAAATGTGGAAGCCCTGAAATCCGAAGGAATTGAAGAAATAGATGCTTTCATAGCTACTACCTCCAATTCGGAGGCCAACATTCTTGCCTGCCTGGAAGCCAAACGCCTGGGAGTGAAAAAAACTGTTGCCGAAGTCGAAAACATCGATTACATACAACTAGCCGAAGAACTGGATATCGGCAGCGTGATAAACAAAAAGATGATAGCAGCCAGTTACATCTATCAGCTTACGCTTGATGCCGATGTACTCGATGTGAAGAGCCTTACTTCCGCCGATGCCGAAGTGGTGGAATTTGTAGCTAAGGCGGGCTCCAAAATCACAAAATCACAAATCAAAAATATTCGCCTTCCGGAAAATGTAAATATCGGAGGAATCGTGCGCGATGGAGTGGGTAGCATAGCTTACGGAAACACACAAATTCTTCCGGGCGATCATGTGATGGTGTTCTGTGTATCTTCAGCCATCCGAAAAGTCGAATCAATGTTTAATTAGTTTCCCGGGGTAAAACATTTTACGGTTGGTTGCACCTGTGTATGAACAGAGACTTGAACATTAAACTCATTAGTAGGGTGCTGGGCGGATTGCTGCTGATTGAAGCCGCTTTTCTGCTTACTCCCATAGCGGTTGCGCTCATGTATGGCGAAACAGAAATGATTCGCTACTATCTCTTTACGATGCTCATAGCACTTGTGCTGGGCTTAAGCGGCATTGCCGCCGGGTGGAAAGCCGAATCGACAGTGGGCAAGCGTGAAGGGGCAGTGATCGTGACTTCTACCTGGCTGCTTTATACGCTAATTGGCTCTCTTCCGTTCTGGATGAGTGGTTTCATCCCTGATTTTACAGATGCCTTTTTTGAAACCTTGTCGGGCTTCACCACTACCGGCACGTCTATTCTGAACAATATAGAATCGCTGCCATACAACCTGCTTTTCTGGCGTTCGATGACTCACTGGATTGGAGGTCTCGGAATTGTAGTGATTTTTCTGGCCATACTGCCCATGATTGGAGGTGCAGGCTATCAGCTTTTTACATCCGAAAGTACTACACCTACCCGGGAAAAGATTTTGCCGAAGATCAACCAGACTGCCAAAATCCTTTTGTATGTTTATGTGGTGCTTACCTTACTCTGCGCCCTTGCACTGCTGCTGGCCGGTATGAACGGATTTGACGCCCTGAATCATGCACTGTCCACCATCAGCACCGGAGGATTTTCTACCAAACAGCTGAGCATAGCCTATTTTCAATCGCCTGCCATTGAGTATGTCATTATTTTCTTTATGTTTTTTTCGGGAGTAAATTTCACGCTTTACTATTTCCTGGTTAAATTCAATTTTGATAAGATTATAAAAAACGAAGAACTTAAATACTACATCATCGTATTGGTGGTGGCGGCAGTGATTATTTTCTTGTCACACATCGATTACAACAATTCGTCCGGTTTTCGCGATTTTGAGAAGTCGTTCAGAAGCAGTCTTTTTATTGTCACTTCCTGTATCACGTCCACCGGGCTCTGTACCGAAGATTACACCCTTTGGAATTCGTTTACATGGGTGGTGATGCTGGTGTTGATGATTTCGGGAGCCTCCACCTATTCCACCTCCGGAGGTATCAAGATTTCGCGTGTGGTGCTTATTGTCAAATTCTGTTACTACGAATTTAAAAAACTGGTTCATCCGAATGCCATCATACCCGTAAAATTCAATGGCCAGATAGTGAAAGATGAAATGATGATGCGAATTCTTGCATTTACAATGATATATACGTTGATTATTGTCATCGGAACTTTTGTTTTGAGTTTGTCGGGATTGGGCTTTATTGAATCAATGAGCGGAATGATTACCTGTATGAGTGATGTGGGGCTGGGATTGGGGCAGCTCGGTCCAACTCACAGTTTCTCCGAAATACCCGTTTTCAGCAAGTGGTTCCTTGCTTTTGTTATGATTGTAGGACGTCTGGAGGTTTATTCTGTATTATTATTGTTTACCCCTGAATTTTGGAAAAAATAATTATGCCATTCAAATCAGAAATAAACTTCAAACTGGTTTCCCGGTTAATAGGAAATCTGCTGCTCGTGGAGAGTGCAACCATGTTGTTCGTGCTGGTTATTACACTGCTTTTTAATGAAGATGATGGCAGGTATTTTATTTACAGTTCATTGATTGCTTTGGTGTTAGCCTTGCTGATGATTTTATTCGGACGTAACGCACCTGCCAGAGCTGGCAAAAGAGAAGGTTCCATGATTGTAACATTTGCCTGGGTATTCTTTTCGGCTATCGGAGCATTGCCTTTCTGGATGAGCGGGGCCATCCCTTCTTACACCAATGCCTTTTTCGAAACCATGTCAGGCTTTACCACTACCGGAGCATCAATTCTGGATAATATAGAAGAGTTGTCCCACGGCATTCTTTTCTGGCGTGCTATGACCCACTGGCTGGGTGGATTGGGTATTGTAGTCATTTCAATGGCTATTCTTCCCATGCTCGGTATCAACGGTGTGCATCTTTTTGCAGCCGAAACCACCGGACCAACCAAAGATAAATTCAGCCCGAAAGTTAATGACACAGCACGTATATTGTTTATTGTATATATATTTCTTACCATTGCCGAAACCGTATTTCTGTATTTCGGTGGTATGTCGTTGTTCGATTCGGTTACTCATTCTTTTTCTACGGTGGCCACAGGCGGCTTCTCAACCAAACAAACAAGTATTGCCTACTGGGAGAATTCACCCTATATTCAATATGTGCTTGCTTTTTTCATGTTGTTGTCCGGCGTCAACTTTGCCATGTATTTTTTCGGCTACAAAAGAAAATTCTTCAAAATCAAAGAGAATGAAGAGTTGCGGTATTATCTGTATATTATGATCGGTGCAAGTCTGATGGTTATGATATCGCTCATTGATTTTTCAGATACCATCAACCTGTCTGTCATTGAAAAAGCATGGCGCGATTCATTTTTTACCATATCGTCACTCATGACTACCACAGGCTTTGTTACTGTCGACTATATGACCTGGAAACCCGTCACGTGGGTAGTCATTGTCATCATTATGCTTATAGGTGCATCTGCAGGCTCAACAGCAGGTGGCATCAAAGTCGTACGAATAGTCATTGCTGCCAAGGCATGCTACTATGAGTTCAAACGCATAATTCACCCATCTGCAGTCATACCTGTGAGGTATAATAAAATAGTGGTACATGATAACACGATGATAAGGGTGCTCACTTTTATTATACTATACCTTTCAGTTACACTTATCGGAATACTGGTTCTGATGATTTCCGGCATGGGAATAAGTGAGTCTATCGGAGGGATGATCGCTTGTATAAGCTGTGTGGGTCCCGGATTCGAAACGGTAGGCCCATCGGGAAACTTCAATAATATTCCTGAATTCAGCAAGTGGTTTCTCTCTTTTGTCATGTTAATGGGCAGATTGGAATTATACACCGTCCTGATGATTCTTACCCCTGCTTTCTGGCGTCATTAATTTTTTTATACTCCGACTATCACCATATAGAAGATTCATCCGGTTATTATCCGCTTTATTCTGTCTGTTTCCTTTTTTTTACAGGTAAAAAAAATCTGCTTTTTCGTACTTTTTTAGCAATAGTTCATTGTTAACGTTACTGTATTTCGTCAGTAAACAATAAAATCAGACGCATTAACTTACCAAACAGGTAGTGTTTTCAGTAAAAATATTACTTTGGTGCCTGTTTTATTCAAATTTTTTTTCATTCTTAACTGGTCTGTTTATCAGTTACTTTAATTTTTTCTTTGATTTTCTTTGATATTTTCTTTTGATTTTATTTTGTTGTTATAAAAATAGTCTGTATCTTTGCACCCGC
>SAAL01000058.1 GCA_009929445.1 Bacteroidia bacterium | reverse complement strand
AACGGCCGATATCAACGCCAGACTCAGTCAAAACATATACGAATTTGCCAATAATGAAATGATAATCAACGCCGTACCTGTATCGCTCAACGGCTGGGTGCAGTTGCCCGACGAGGGTATGGAAATGGATTTGACGCTCAATGCCGAAAAGGTGGATTTCAAATCGCTTCTTTCGCTTATTCCGGTCATTTATTCCAACTCATTTGCGGGTATGAAGGCGGATGGAAAAGTGAACTTAAATGGCTTGCTCAAAGGTAAATATGAGGGTGAAACTTATCCTGCGTTCAACCTCCGGTTGGATGTTGAAAACGGAAAGTTTCAATATCCCGATTTGCCCAAATCGGTGGATAATATCCATATTGTGAGTCGTATAACCAATCCCGGAGGATCGCTGGACAATACAGCGATAGATGTGTCGAAGTTCGATTTCCGAATGGGAGGAAATCCCTTTACCTCGCAGCTTCACATTATTACTCCCGTTACTGACCCAGATTTCAAAGTCATTGTTCAGGGAAAACTGAATCTGGGTATGGTAAAGGATGTTTATCCGTTGGAGAATGGTACCGTACTCAACGGTCTGCTGGATATGAATGTGAATGCAGCCGGTAAAATGTCGTACGTGGAGCAAAATAAGTACGAAAGTTTCCGCTTTGGCGGAATCATCGATGCTAAAGATGTATTGCTCAAAACGAAAAGCCTCGAACAGGATGTGGCTGTAAGGAAAGCTACACTGACCTTTAACGACCGTTTTCTTAACCTCACGGGTGTCAGTCTGAAAATAGGTAGAAACGACCTGAGTGCCGATGGAAAAGTGGAAAACTACATGGCATACGTGCTCCGGGACAAAACGCTGAAAGGCGATTTCAATGTAAATTCCACGTACCTGAATATTACCGATTTTATGGGCAACGAAGAGGAAGAAAACGACACATCGTCCATGCAGATCATCAAAATACCGAAAAACCTGGATTTGGCTCTTGCCGGAAATTTCAGGGAATTGGTTTATAATAAAATGAACCTGAAAGAGGCTAACGCCGTGATGAGAATAGCTGACGGTGAACTGAACATCGAAAAAATGAATGTCAATGCTTTTGGAGGAAACATGTCGCTAATGGGAAGGTACAGCTCTGCAAATCCCGAACAACCTGCACTGGATTTCGACCTTGACCTGAAGCAAATCACATTTGCCGATATTTTCGCCCAGGTACCTTCGATGCAAAGATTTGTTCCTGTATTTCAGAAACTTGCAGGCAGATTTAATACAAAACTTTCGCTCAATACACTCCTTCAGGATAACATGATGCCTGTATTCGCGTCCGTATTGAGCCAGGGAAATTTCAATGCCGAATCGGTGACTCTCAAAGAAGATGTAACTGCCCTCAACGAACTGATTAATTCGCTGAAAATAGATAAAATCAGGGGGGTAAATCTCAAAGAAATTGCTCTGGCATTCAACATCAGGGACGGTCGGCTGGAAACAAAGCCATTCAATATCAAATTCAGGGATTATAACCTGAATCTGGGCGGAACCACCGGGCTGGATCAAACCATTGCCTATGCCGGAAACGTAAAATTACCCGACAAACTGAACCTTGGCAGATTTCAAAACGTTGGTTTTAAAATTGGCGGAACTTTTCAGAAACCAAAAATTGAACTGGATCTGAAAAATACGTTGAATACCCTGGTGGAAGAGCAAAAACAAAAAGCACTGCAGAAAGCGGATTCGGTGAAAACTCAGGTGCTTGATAAGGGACGTGCCGAACGCGAAAAAGCGCTGCAGGAAGCTCAGAAAAAAGCCGATGTCTTGCTCGAACAAGCCAAACAGCAGGGAGACAGACTCATCAACGAAGCTAAAGTCCGCGGAGATAGTCTGGTAGCCAAAGCATCCAACCCCATAGCGCGCGAACTGGCCAAAAAAGGAGCGGCTGAACTGGTAAAACAGGCTCAGAAACAGGCAGATAACCTGAATAATAAAGCCAAAGCGGAAGCCGATAAGATGATACAGCAGGTAACCGAAAAAACAGATTTTTAGAGAAATTCAGAAATAATATATTGATGAAAACAACAGAACGACTTAAAATAACACTTTTCGCTGTGCTGATTTTATTCAGCGCAGCATCGGTGGCACAAACACCGGCAGATGCAAATACGTACTTTGAATCGGGTCAATATCAGGCGGCTATGGAAGCTTACCAGAATTTACTGAAAAAAAAGCCGAAAGAAGCGCTTTACAATTTCAGGTATGCATACAGTGCTTACATGCTTAAAAATGTTTCTGCAGCAGTTGAATTTTTCAAAAAATCGGCTGATAAATTTCCTGAAGCCAGCTATTACCTGGGTGAAATGTTTTTTGATAATTATGCTTTCGAAGAGGCTGCGGCAGCCTATTCGGCCTACCTGATCAAACCGGTGCTGAATGATACACTCACTCCCAAAGTAGAAAAAAAACTGAAACAAGCCGAACTCGGAGCCCGGCTGCTGAAACGGGTGGAAGATGTCAAAATTATTGACAGCATGGTGGTGGATAAGAACGATTTTCTGAAAAAAATAGAGCTACCCGCCGAAGCCGGCACCCTTGTGCAGCGACAGCTGCTCACCGGAAACGGTAAAGTGGACAACATCAACTACACCACACAGCGCCGTGACCGATCCATTTTTTCGGAGCTCAACAACGGACAGACCGACCTGTTTACAGCCGACAAACTACTCGATAAATGGGCAGAAAAAATGCCCATGAACGACCTGAATACCGATGCAAACGAGAACTATCCATTTCTGATGCTCGATGGAGCAACCCTGTACTTTGCAGCCGATGGTGAAGCCTCTCTGGGAGGATATGACATCTTTATTACACGACTGAATACTTCCGATAATTCTTTCCTGAAACCCGAAAACATCGGGATGCCCTTCAATTCGCCCTACAACGACTACATGATGATAGTAGACGAGCTTCACAGGGTGGGATGGTTTGCCTCTGACCGTTTTCAGCCGGAAGGCAAAGTAGCTGTATATCAATTTATTACCAATTCTGAGAAAAAAATAGTCCGGTCAGTAAATCAGGATTCACTCATAAGTGCGGCGCAAATCAGAAAATTATCCAAAACGACAGAAAAATTCAATCAGGCAACAGAAAATGTTGTGACACAAAAAGAAACTTCTGCCGGAAAAATATTCATTAACGATACTACTTTCTACCACGATGCTTCGCAGTTCAAAAGCAACATAGCCCGAAATCACTATTTTCAGCTTCAAAAAATGATTGAAGATATGAAGGCAACGCAACAGGAACTGGAAAATCTCCGGAGCGCATTTATCGATACAAAAGATGAAAACCAAAAGAACGAGACAGGGAAAAAAATACGTTCACTCGAATCACGTATCAGAACGCTCAAACCTGAAATAAAAAAGTTGAGCATCGAAATGCGGAATGAAGAAATAAAATCTTTCCCCTAAACCTTGTAATGTAGCAAATAAATAGTAACTTTAAGCCCAAATAAAAATAGAAAAATGGATATAATCATTGTTATAGCACTTTTGGTGTTGGCTATTGCTTTTCTGCTGTTTGAGTTTTTCCTGATTCCGGGCTTCTCCATTGCCGGAGGTACCGGAATTGTGCTCTTAGCAGTGGCGGTATGGTATGCTTACAGCCACATCGGACCCGCTGCCGGCAATATTACGCTTTTTGGAAGCGTAGCGCTAACGGGATTTGCGGTCTGGCTGTTTGTTAAATCACGTGCGCTGGAAAAAATGTCGCTGAAAACAAACATTACAGGAACTGTAGATAAGATAGATGAAGAAGTAATTAAATCGGGCGACGTGGGAGTAACCATTTCGCGTCTTGCACCAATGGGAAAAGTTAAAGTGAACGGAGTAGTGGTGGAAGCAAAAACCAACGACGAATTTATCGATCCGAACGAACCGGTGGAAGTACAGGAAGTATTCAAAACCAATGTGCTGGTGAAGAAGTCAGAAGTCAGAAATTAGGAGTAAGGAGTAAGGAGTACAGAGTAAGGAGTACAGAGCAGAGAGTAAGGAGTACAGAGTAAGGAGTAAGTAAACATCCAAACATCCAAACATCCAAACATTCAAACTTCCAAACATTCGAACTAAAATAAATATTCATTCAACTCAAAAAAATACAATTATGATTCAACTAATCTTGTTAGGAGTATTAGGCGTACTTTTACTCATGTTTTTCTACTACGTTCCTTTCCTGCTGTGGATTTCAGCCAAAGTATCGGGTGTAAGCATTTCGTTGCTGCAGCTGTTTCTGATGCGTATCCGTAAAGTGCCGCCCCGCACCATTGTGCAATGCATGATTGAAGCTCACAAAGCCGACCTTGGCAACGAAGTAACGCGCGACGGACTGGAGGCACATTACCTGGCCGGCGGGCATATCGAACGGGTTACTCACTCGCTCGTTTCTGCTTCGAAAGCCAATATCGACCTTAACTTCAAAATGGCAACTGCCATCGACCTGGCCGGACGCGACGTGTTTCAGGCTGTTCAGATGTCGGTGAACCCCAAGGTGATTGACACTCCACCAGTAGCTGCAGTGGCTAAAGACGGAATACAGCTCATAGCCAAGGCTCGTGTAACAGTTCGTGCCAACATCAAACAGCTGGTGGGAGGTGCCGGCGAAGAAACCATCCTGGCTCGTGTGGGCGAAGGAATTGTATCTTCCATCGGTTCGTCAGAATCTCACAAAAGCGTGCTCGAAAATCCCGATTCTATCTCCAAACTCGTACTTCGCAAAGGTCTGGATGCAGGAACAGCTTTCGAAATTCTATCCATTGATATTGCCGACATTGATATAGGTAAAAATATCGGAGCTCAGTTGCAAATGGATCAGGCTGAGGCCGATAAAAACATTGCTCAGGCCAAGGCCGAAGAGCGCCGTGCAATGGCTATTGCTTCCGAACAGGAAATGAAAGCCAAATCGCAGGAAATGCGCGCTAAGGTTATCGAAGCCGAAGCCGAAGTGCCCAAAGCCATGGCCGAAGCATTCCGTGAAGGAAATCTGGGCATCATGGATTACTACCGAATGAAAAATATCGAAGCCGATACTTCCATGCGCGAAAACATAGCCAAACCTGCACCCGGTGAAACAAAACCTCCCAAACAGGGAAAATAGTTCTGGTGAAACAGCAAAGTATAAAAAAAGAGTGACACTGTCACTCTTTTTTTATACTGGTAATATAGAGAGAGAATTTACAACGAATATTTAGGAATTGAAGTTATTGAAATCCAAGATAATATACTATAAAATATCTTTATCAAATAATTTTAAGTTCAGTGTAATGCGTAAGTTTTAACCAATTAAGAACCAGGTTAAATTACTTCAAAAACAAGAAAATTTGTAGCTTATTGATTCCAATTCAAACATTATTTGTTTGCACAAAAAGTTTAAAAAAATGAACTAATCAAAAAGTTTCATTTAGAAGACATTGCAAAAATGCAAAAATAAAAGTGATATTAAGTTATGAAAAATAAATTTCAAAGGCAATCGATATGTTTATCAAGTTGATATAAATCAACGCTATAGAACTTTTGAAGTATGTTCAAAACATCTATACTCAAAAAGTTATTCTACAATTACAAACATAAATTATGTTATTTCAGAATTATCAAATTCTCTTTCTGAGAAAGATATTATTGAAGAATTAACATGGAAAATTGAAACAATCAACAAATTAGATATGCTGATAGAAAAAATTGAGGTGATTTTTAAAAACCAAAAGTCAATTGAATTCTTAGAAAATCAATTAGATCAAGATAGGCTTTTGGGTGGTTGGAACTCAAATATCAAATTCAAATAGAATTTTAAGAAATTTTCAATTTACAAATAATCATGCTAAATAAGGACGGAAAAATGTATATATTTTTTTTGACCCGCCATATTATTCTGTTACAAAGTCAGCACTTTACGGTAAGAATGGTGATATGCACAAATCATTTGACCATGAAAGATTTGCAGAAAACATGAGAAATTGCAAACATAATTGGTTGATAACTTATGACGACAGTACATTCATAAGAAATTTATTTTCTTTTGCCAATATTATACCTTGGACTTTGACTTATGGAATGAGAAATATTAATGATGATTCAGACCAAAACGGAAAAGAAATTTTTATTTCAAACTATCTAACAATTGAGAAAGTACCCGAAAAAGATGGTCAATTGAGTTTATTTGCGCCAAAGGAAAAGTATTTAATTCAACACAATTTATCTATTTGACATAAAAACAGCCAAACCCAATGCAGGTGGATTCAAAGAATTTAAACGAACCTTGTTAAAATGGGTTGCTGCAACACTTGCTGTAAATCCAGCAGCCAAAATTGAAACTTTGATTGCGATTCCTTATAATCCATATGAACCGGTTCCATATGCGCGTTGGACAATGCGTGGGATGTTGGATTTAGATAACGAACTTAAGGTTGCAGACGAGTTTTGGGATTTTCTTGGAGGCGAAGGAGCATATAAAGACCTTCTGGATTGTTTTAAAAGAATAGGTATTGAACTTCGTACAGAAATTGACGAGTGCTTTTTGAGATTCAATAAGCTTTAACTAAACGCCCAAAAAGAAAAAATGCCACAGCAAATTGTAATTTATTTTCAAATATTTTTGCAGTGGTTTTTTAGCTTTTTATTAATAGGCTGAGATATCACAGTACGTTGTTTTTTTGTTCGATTAGAAAGATGCAAATAAGTAATCCCCCGACAAACCACATAAAACTTTCAAACTATTCTGCCTGAGTTTCATAAACTTCGGTGCAGAAATTAATAAATCGTTAGCATATTATTAGATTTATCTGATAATGCTTGAATTTACCGTAAAAATCTTAATTTTTGCTTGTTGAGATCGTTATTCAATCACGGAATGAATCCTGATTGATAAACAATTATTCCGAATTTAAAAAAACTTAAAATGAGATACGTTAAGTCTATTATTCCTTACCTTTGTTACAATTGGAACAGTTTATGCAAACGGATGATGTGATAAGTCTGAAGTCTGCCGTGCTTCAGATACTTTTTTATCCGTTTTACCCGTTAATACTTTTACCTGAATGCATGCTCAGCATTCCTGTAAATAAAAGAAAATAATTTCATGAAGATATATTATTTTATTCTTTTCACGTTGTTGTCGGTAGTGGCTCTGAGGGCGCAGGATTCTATTGTAAACAAAGCCAATGCGCTCATAGCCAACCAAAAATACGCTTCGGCTTTTGAATACCTCCGGGCAGGTGATCCGAACGACCGGATTCCCGATATTGCCATCTCTAAATCCAATCTGTTGCTCAACTACTATATCAAAACCAATCAGTATCAGGAGTTTGGGCTCAAGGATCTGACACCCAATCAGGACCTCCACCAGTTTCGTGAGAGTAATGCCACCGTCAGGATGTTTACTTACAAACCCGATTCCATTCTGAATAAATTGATCGGGGAGAATCCCACCAACTACAAGCTCCGGAACGCACTGGGTAATTTTTACTACGAAGTGCACCTGAAGTATCCCGAAGACTGGCTGCTGCCCGATTCGGTGGTGGTGCAGTATATGAAAAACAACTACGAGGAAGCTTACAACAACGGTGTATATGATTTCTGGTCGCTTTTCGGTATCGGTTATGCTTACCTGCTCGATGATGAGTATGAAAAAGCAATTCCTTTTTTCCGAAAATCAACCGAACTCAACGAAAATTATTCCCTGAGCCACTACAACCTGGCGTTTGCCTATTCCAACACCGACCAACCGCAAGAATGCCTTGAGAGTGCCCTAAAAGCGTATGAATTGCAGATATTACCTGAATTCAAGGCGGAATCCGCACGACTCATTGCCATGACTTACGAGGATCTGAAAGACGATAAAAAAGCGCTGGAATACTACCGGATTTCTGATCAGATACAGCCTAACGACTACAGTACGCTTTCGCTGATGCTTGCGCTCGAAATCAAACTGAACGATTTTCAGTGCAGAAACCATACGGTTCAGCTCTTTTCACTCGATCCCGACAATCCGGTCATTTTTCAGGATTTGCTTAAAATGTACAGCGAAAATGAAAAAGAGAAGGAATTCATCGAGTTTATGGAAGACATGAAACCCAAATACAGACAAGTAATTCCCGTAATGGCCAATATCCTTTTTCATCAGGCGATAGCACAATATGAAATTGAAGAATGGGTGGCCGCCAAAATCAATTTCGAACGGGCCAGAAGTCTGTTCCGCAATCTTTACAGTGCCAATCACAGCGTTTTCAAAGTCATCGACTCCTACACCGACGTCATCAAAAAGAAGAAATCCAGATAATATGAGAATTGATCATTTACCGGCCGACAATGCAGGTCGATTGAATCCGGCGTATAGCCGCGAAAAAGCCTGGCAATTGCTGCATAAATACAACCGTGAAGCTTTTCACATTCAGCATGCCGAAACCGTGGAAGCCGTGATGCGCTATTTCGCCGTAAAACTCGGTTTTGCAGATGAGGCCGGGTTCTGGGGATTGGTCGGGCTGCTTCACGACCTGGATTTTGAGGAATTCCCGGATCAACATTGCATTAAAGTTCAGGAAATACTGGCCCGGGAAGGTGTTGACCCCGAAATCGAACGGGCCATTGTATCACATACCTACGGCATTCACGTGGATGTAAAACCGGAGCACACGATGGAAAAAATCCTTTTTGCAGCCGACGAACTCACCGGACTGATAGGAGCTGCCATCCTGATGCGCCCGAGCCAGAGCACACTCGACCTCACCACACAATCGCTGAAAAAGAAATTCAAGGATAAGAAATTTGCTGCCGGCTGCTCGCGCGACATTATCCGGCAGGGAGCCGAAATGCTTGGATGGGAACTGGAGCAGCTCATGGACGAAACCATCCGGGCTATGCAGCAAATGGAACTGGATGCAAAACAGTGATTATTTTTACAGGTTTTTTTAAAAAAAATAATGTACGTATGGAAACATCGGAATTTATCTTACGACTCCTGGCGGCAATGGCAGCAGGAGGTATTATCGGTCTGGAACGCGAGCTGAGCAACAAGAGCGCAGGGCTTAAAACCAACATGCTGGTATCTATCGGTGCATGTATTTATGTGCTGATCAACCTCTCAATCATAGATGAACGGGGCCAAGGTGATCCGACCCGCATTATCGGGCAGATTGTAACCGGAATAGGTTTTCTGGGTGGCGGAGTTATTTTACACCGCGGAGCCAACGTACACGGACTCACTACTGCTGCCACCATCTGGTGCAGTGCCGCTATCGGTTGTCTGGCCGGACTGGGAATGTATCTCGAAGCCGGAATCTGTACTCTGGCTGTGTTGATAGTCAATTTTGCATTCAAAAAACTCGATGACTGGTTTGACGATGAAATCCTGAAACGCAAAAAAGAGAAAGACGCGAAGAACGGTTGAACGGTTAATAATCCAAACGTTCAAACACTCAAACTTTCAAACTTGCCAAACTACTTTTCCGGATAAAGTTCTTTCCACCAGAGGTCATCGCCTTTCAGCCATTTGTCGAACCAGGCGTAAATGGTATGATTCCACCCGATACGTTTTTCGAAATCATATATCGCATGATTTTCACCTTCCACCAGCACCAGTTCTACCGGTTTGCCGAGTAATTTCAGTGCGGTAAACATCTGGATGCTCTCTCCGGGAGGAACGTTGGTATCAGCCGTTCCGTGGAGGAGCAGGAGCGGAGTTTTCACTTTGTCCGCATTGAAAAGCGGGCTTTGTTCCACATACATTGTCTTATTGTTCCACGGGTAGCTTCCGGCACTGGCACCTGCGCTGTAGGAATATCCCCAGTAACCTTCGCCCCAGTAGCTCGAAATGGAGCTGATGCCCGCATGCGACACGCCGGCAGCGAATAGTTCGGTCTGTGTAAGCAGGTATTGCGTCATGAATCCACCGTAGGATGCACCTACGCAACCAATTTGATCTTCTTTGACAAATGCGTGTGCAGCAGCAAATTTCCGCGTTCCTTCCACTATCTCATCGGCAGTTATTTTGCCCCAGGCATTCACGTGGCGTGCAGCAAATTCCTGCCCGAAACCGGTAGTGCCACTTGGATTGAGTGTGTAAACCACGTAATCGTTAGCGGCATACACGTGAAGCGGGTAAGTGGTTTCGAATGTGCGCTGAGTAGGGCTTGTACCACCGTAGAAATATACCACGAGCGGATATTTTTTGTTCGGGTCAAAATTGGGTGGCAGGTAGTATCTTCCCTGAATGGTATCGCCGCCACTGCTCACAAAGTTCCAGTCTTTCACCTCACCGAGAGTCATTTTGCTCAGTTTTTCGGCGTAAGGGTCGGCAAGCAATACGGAGTTCATTTTTTTCAAATCCAACAAATAAGCCCGGCGAGAATTGGAAGTACTTGAACCTACGTATGCGGCTGTCAATTCTTTGTCGGCAACACTGAAGGAACGGATGAGTTCTTCTTTCAACGGTAGTCTGGTGAATTTTCTGTTTTTCGGATTGTACGTGTACATATATTCACAGTCTTTCTCTTCTGCGCGGAGATAGATTAGGTTGTCTTTTTTATTCCAGGTAGTTGAATTTATGGATGGATTGAAATTTTTTGTAATCGGATCAACTTTCCGTGTGGCAATGTCCATAATAAATGCCTGTGTGTCATAGCTGTTGGCTATTTGGCCGGGTTTAATATTCTGTCCGATACTGTTAAATGCTTCAGCTCCGCCTGTAATCAGGAGTTGGCTGCCATCGGGCGAAAAAGAGGCGCCGCTTGCAAACCGTTCGTCTTTCCAGAGCGTGTCGGTTTTCATGGTATGCAAATCGAGTCTGAAAAGCGAGTTTTTGCTGAAAGGACGAGTGCTTAAATCTTCTTTCCGGGTTGAAAAAAGCAGATAGCGCCCATCATCGCTTATATCGTTGATTGAAGCCGTATTCTGACCGAAAGTAAGCGGTTGAGAGAGGCCCGACCCGAGCTGGTACTGATACAGGTAGTATCTGTCGCGGTAGTACTCCTGGCGGTCATCAGGCGCCAGGATGCGTTTCAAGCCTTTGGGGCTTTTAGCACCGAGTGTTTCTTTTTTGGAGTAATACAATGTTTTTTCATCGGGCGAAAAAGTAAAATTTTCTTTCGGTAAATTTCCGGCCAGCATGCGTGTTTGGTTGGTCAGCGGATCAAGTGTCATCAGACTCCAGCCTTCGTCCGTTTCTGTAAAATAACGAAGTAAATCAGACTTTGGCATCCATCCAAGCTGGTTTCGGGTATCATTTTCAGCCAGTACGGTTTTATTTCCTTTAATGTCAAAAACTTCGATGGAATTTTGTGTTTTGCCTTCCTCGTTGGTGGTGGAGAAGCGCATCAACACCAGTCTGCCTCCCGGCGATACCGAAGCGCTGTTCACCCTTTTTCCCACGATGATATCCTGGATGGTAATTCTTCTCCTTTCGTCGCCGTTGATGGTGTAAGCTGCCCTGGTAGCCGTATCCGGATGAATTTCAATTTTGAAAGCCGGATCCACTTTGCCGGCTGCTGTGGCCAGGTATTTGATGATCACACGCGATGAATTTACACGTCCCACGAGGTTGGCTTCGGCCGATTTTGCATTTTTCAGCGAATCTTCCACCGTCTTTTTGTCGGCTTCTTTCTTGCCGTTGATATACAGCTCAAAGCGGTCGGGCGAGATGACTTTTATTTTGGCTTTGCCGTAACTGTCGTTGTTTACAAAAAACGAAACGAGGTAAATTACAGCTCCATTTTCCGGTTTTTGTATCCTGAAATAATCGTTGTTGTCGGTAGTCAGTATTGTGGTGAAGCGGCTTTGCGACGGAAAACTGACCGGAGAAGCCAGCAGACTTTCGGGCCTGAATTTTTCTCCTTTCAAATCTACGCTGTCAATCATGAGCGGTTGGACTAAATTGATTGGACCGTACATCCATACTTTTTCGGGTTTTACGATTTTTACATTTGCTGAAAGCGAGAAGGCGCAAATAGTTAATAAAGCAAATAACGACTTGATTTTCATGTGTATGTGTTTTTTGTTTTTTATATGTTAAGTTTACTGACTGAAAATTTGTAACTCACGTAGCAGAGTTTCGTTTTCTTCCTTTGTTCCAATGGTAATTCTAAGGCAGCCGAGGCAAAGCGAAACGGTATTCCGGTTGCGCACGATAATCCCTTTCTGCACCAAATAACGATATGCAGCATTGGCGTCGTCCACTTTTACCAGAACAAAATTGGCATCGGTAGGGTAGATGTGCTTCACCATTTTCAGCTTACCCAGTTCATCCATCAGATTTGCCCTTTCACGGAGTGTAATTTTCACCCTTTCTTTCACTAACTGCTCATCTTCGAGCATTTCCAGTGCTTTTCCCTGCGTAAGCAAATTGATGTTGTAAGGATATTTTATTTTGTTTAAAACAGAAATAATTTCCTGCGATGCAAACGCCATCCCAAGCCGTATAGCAGCGCTTCCCCATGCTTTGGAAAAGGTCTGAAGAATGATAAGATTCGGATAGTCATTTATCTGCGACGTAAAACTTTGCTGTGCGGCAAAGTCGATGTAGGCTTCATCGAGCACCACAATTCCATGAAATGAATTTAAGATCTCAAGGATAGTTTCTTTGTCAATCAGATTTCCGGTCGGATTGTTTGGCGAACAAATCCAAATGACCTTGGTGTTATCATCTGCTGCTTCTATTACTAACTTTGCATCAGCCTGAAAATCATCATTTAAAAGTACTTTTCGATATTCTACGTCATTGATATTTGCACAGACTTTGTACATGCCATAGGTGGGTTCAATGGCCACTACATTATCTGTCCGGGGTTCGCAGAAGGCTCTGTAAACCAGATCGATGGCTTCGTCGCTACCGTTTCCCAGAAAGATGTTTCGGGCAGGAATTTGCTTAATCTCACTGATTTTTTCTTTCAGTTTCCATTGTAGCGGATCTGGATAGCGGTTATATGGAGCGTTGTACGGACTTTCGTTGGCATCCAGATACACCGATGCTTCACCTTTAAATTCGTCGCGTGCACAGGAATACGGTTCGAGCGACTGAATGTTTTTGCGAAGAAGCCTTTCCAGTCCTCCGAATGGGGACGTATTTAAGCGGTTTTCAGCATTTTTGCTGTTTTCAGTAATTTTATTCATACATATCAAATTCATCCTAAAATCAAAAATAATCACAGTTCAGGCTTTTCTATCCTCACTTTCACTGCATTGGCATGTGCCTGAAGTCCTTCATTTTCAGCCATCAGAATTATGGCATTGCTGAGGTTGGTCAGTCCGTCGGGAGTGAGCTGCTGAAAGGTAATTTTCTTCAGATAGCTGTCCAGATTTACGCCGCTGTACGCTTTCGCAAAACCGTGTGTAGGCAGCGTATGATTGGTTCCCGAAGCATAATCACCGGCACTCTCGGGGCTCATATTGCCCAGAAAAACCGAACCGGCATTCACAATGTGTTCGGCCACCACCATGTAGCTGCGTGTGGAGATTATCAGGTGTTCCGGTGCATATTCGTTGGTGATGGCAATGGCTTCATCCAGCGATTTTACAAGGATTATTTTGCTGTTTTCGAGCGCTTTGCGGGCTGTTTCTTTTCTCGGAAGTTTTTCTATCTGTATTTCTATCTGCCGGAGTACTTCGTCCATCAGATTTTCGGACGTGGTGACCAGCATGGCCTGACTGTCGGCGCCGTGTTCTGCCTGTGAGAGCAGGTCTGAAGCCACATAGACTGCACTGGCAGTTTCGTCGGCAATAATTTCCACTTCCGAAGGTCCTGCCGGCATATCGATGGCGGTATCGGTGAGCGAAACGAGCTGCTTGGCTGCCGTGACATACTGATTGCCCGGACCGAAGATTTTATACACTTTCGGAATGCTTTCGGTGCCGTAAGCCATGGCTGCAATAGCCTGAGCACCCCCTGCCTTGAAGATGCGGTGAATACCGGCAACCTGAGCGGCATAAAGTACGGCAGGATGAATTTTTCCATCCATACCCGGAGGTGTACAGAGGATAACTTCTTTGCATTCAGCTATCTGAGCGGGTATGCCCAGCATGAGCACAGTAGAAAACAACGGCGCACTGCCACCCGGAACATAAAGACCTACTTTTTCGATGGGAACTGCTTTCTGCCAGCAGTAAACGCCTGGCGAGGTCTGTATCTCGGTATATTCGCGCTGCTGCTCTGAGTGGAATTTCCAGATGTTTCGGCGTGCCATTTCGATGGCTTGTTTCAGTTCTACCGAAACAGTTTTTACCCCTTCAGCTATTTCTTCTTTCGTAACTTCAGGTACTTTCACGTCCACTTTGTCGAATTTCAGGGTGAAATTTCGCAGCGCGGTATCGCCCTGCTCCCGGACTTCGTCGAGCGTAATTTTAACCTGGTCATAGAGCGATGCTACATCCAGCGATGGCCTTTTGAGTAGCTCTGCCCACTGTTCTCTGGCTGGATATTTGATAAGTTGCATACAGTTAATTTTAAAAATGAATTAGAAACGAACTACAAATTCGAGCACCAGTTTATCATCGCTGTTCACATGATTTGCAGCATAGTAATATTTTTCGTAGTTGAGCCGGATATCATTCTGAAACGGTTTGCCCAGGCTGAAGGTGATGCCGCCGGTCAGACGTTTGCTTGCCACATCGTCTGTTTGATATACATTGCCTTCGGAGGGCTTCCCCTTGTTGTTATCGGTCATGGAATCGAATCGGAGAAGCGGTGTGATTTTTTTCAGAAAGCGTTTGTTAGTCCATATATCGTAACCGGCAAATACAGAATATGATTTGGTAGCCGGAAAAACCTCACCCTGATAGGTTTTATAAATGTATTCACCTTCCAGATGCAGGTTGGAGAAATTGGCGTATGCTCCTACGTCGTACAGGTTCATCCGGAGATTATCCGGCATGACCGAATTGTAGTTCAGACTGATTTCCATATATTCTGTCGGGAAAATCTCCATCCTGAATGCGTAATTCATCGATTTCTGCCAGTCTTGCTGGTTGTAGAGTCCGTCGCCGTTGTACACTCCGGCCTGAAAATCAAAAGGAAGGGCTTTCCGGTTCGAAAACATCAGTGTAGCTCCCACATCGCGCAGTCCGCTGACCAACTGTTTACCCACAAACGAACGGTTGGCAAAGTAAAGCTGATGAGGAGAACGCAGATTATCCGTTCCGAAGGGAATTTTTTGCTGTCCGATAGTAAAATTGAACCAATCCACAGGTTTCAGCCGAACATAGGCGTCGAGCATTTTGGTTTCTCCCTCGTCCGAAAGATCAATTTCAGCTTTGTAGGAAGTAACGGGGCTCAAACTGCCGTTGATGCTGAAGCGGGCACTCCGGATCTGAAAGCGGGAAGCATCCAGGCTGGTGTTGTATTCATATTTTGCCCGTATTGTTCCTTCAATGCGTGGCAGGTACTTTTTCAGCGAATCCGTTTCGGAGGCTGTGAGGCCTGCTACAATCATCAGAAGTGATATAGCCGTGATTATACGTTTGATAAACATAGATTTTCAGCGTTTTTTTCAGAATCCGAAATCACTCCATTTTTCGTAGAGTTCCTGCATACTATGGAGTACCAGATCGGCACCGTTTTCAGTCAGCACATTACTGTCAAGCGGGCCTGTATTGACCCCGATAGTGAAAATACGCGCGGCTACAGCTGCCTGTACGCCCATCGGAGCATTCTCTATCACCACGGCTTCCCAGGGTTTGACGCCCGCTTTCTGCAGTGCTTTGAGGTACGGCTCGGGGTGAGGTTTGCCTTGCGTTACGTCAAAAGCCGAAATAATGTTCTCTTTTTCAAAAATACCTGGAAAATGATCCTTCAGACTGTCGAGCAGGGTGGGTTGAGCCGAGCCCGTGACTACGAAGATGCGGTATCCTTTTTCCTTGATTTTCTTCAGCATTTCCAGTGCATACGGCATAGTGCCTATAGCTCCGAGCTCTTCGAAATACTGCGCTTTGAGTCGGTAAATGTCTTGTTTCTCTGCTTCGGTGGCTTCGCGGCCATTGAGGCGCACGAATACGCCGTTGATGGTTGCAGTGCCCGTCTTTCCTTCGTTCATATAAGCCTCTTGCTCCGAAAATTCCAGCCCAGATTCGTTCATGGCTTTGACCCAGGCTACGGAGTGGTGGGGCATGGAGTCGAACAGCACGCCGTCCATATCGAAGAAAACAGCTTTCAGACTGAGTTCACTGAAATGATTTTTGCTCAGGTAATTGTCAATGGCTTTTTCAATCATCATTTTTTTTGTTTTTGCAAAGATACAAAAAATCTTTTTTCAGACAGTTGTATGTCTGATGCTTATAGCACAAAGTATAATTTATCTGAAAGAAATTGCCTTTACTGTTTTGTTTTCAGCAAAAAAGCAGTAAATTTGCACCCACAAAATGTGAACGGGATGTGGCGCAGTTGGTAGCGCGCTACGTTCGGGACGTAGAGGTCGCAGGTTCGAGTCTTGTCATCCCGACTGAAAAGAGAATCATTCCGTTGGTTCTCTTTTTTTTATTTTTTTAAATCAATTTCAACTAAAATGAACCTCTTACGGCCCGGTTTTTGATGCTGTTCGGGTGATTTTTTTCCAAATAAAAGAAAATGCATTATGAAACGTAAATTGTTTTTTCCGGTTTTACTGATAGCACTCGTTGTTGCCATGAACAGCTGCAAACTGGGCAACGACTCCAATTATTCTCCCCGTCTTACACTGATGAACCCTGCTCTGATCAATACCGACAGTACCCTTCGGATGAGCTATACGAACGAGGGCAATATCAAGTTTGATTCCCTGCATGTAAATGATACAGTGACAATCAGTGTTATCGGTGAGGGTTTTACGAATAACCTCACCGCATTCGAATACGAAGTGACCAATCCGGGAGATATTGAAGTGATCATTCCCGATTCTATCAAAACTTTCTTCGAATCCCGCTCCGACTTTGTAAAAGGAACTCTTTACTTTACACCGAAAATCGTATGGATGAACATTCCGTTTAAATTTGTGGCAAAAAAAACCAGCGATAAGGTGAAACTCAACTTTCTGCTTGAGTCTGATGCAAAAAATGTTAGCAACCTTTACGGATTGCAGATTGAATTTCCCGTTAAACCCTGATTTTGTGAAATCAGGAATAAAAAAACCATTTGGAGTGATTCAAATGGTTTTTTTTATTCTTTTAAAAACAACTGACCTGTAAGCATGTCATCCGGAATAAATTACGGGTTTCAGAATGATACGGAAGTGACTGTTCCCGAAGAACTTAAAGTACCTGATTTTTTTGATGTTCCCGGAGTATAAGTTCCTCCGGTGTAAAGTCCCGCGGTGTTAGTTGCAGATGAATACGAACCTCCTGTGTAGATGGTGTATGATGCTTCTTTGGTCATTTTCGGAGTGGATAACAGGAATTTGTAGGCACCATATTTCGGTTTGAAGGTAATCACGTCGGTAGAATTTATTCTGATATCAATCAACGTAGCTGATGAAATCATTGAACCGGATGAAACATACATGTTCGGTTGTGTGGAGGTTACGCTCATCGATTTTGTCATGCTGGAGTTCGAACCGGCTCCGATGAAAACCCCTCCGTTCATGTTGAAATTGTCATTGTAGTCCACAGCTTCTTCCACTCCTGTAGAAGGACCGTTGACTATTGCGGTTCCTCCGGTCATTATTATACTGCCGTTACTGTCAATGCCATCACCGTTGGTACAGGTGGCTATCAGTGTGCCTGAGTTAATGTATAAGCAACTTCCATCGGGTGTTTCCACACCTCCGCTTCTTGTTCCTTTAGTTGTGTTGATGGCGTCGTTACTGGCCAATACATCTGCATATGCTCCGCTAAGGTAAATGTATGGCGCTTCAATGCCTTCGTATGATTTATTTACATTAATATTTCCTCCGTAAAGATACACGTTTGATTCCGATTTTATCCCGTCGTCCGATGACCAGATGGTTGTAGTGCCGTTATTGAACGTGATGTCACCGTCAGCTTTCATAGTTTTGGGTGAGGCATACGTCGTGATTGTACGTCCCGAAGTTACCGAAATTTCCTTACCTGTGGTAGTGAGTGAAACGACAGGATTTCCCTCGGTACTGCCAACAATGATATTTCCCCCTGCACTAATTCCCTTGCCTCCTGTTCCCGAAGCTGAGCAGGTGATGTCTCCCGCAATCAGGCGTAAGTCTGAATTAGTGGTTATGCAGGTTGCGTTGTAGCCATCCATTAATCCGGATGAGTTGGTGTAAGTATTTCCGTTGCCGGAAGTATTTGAAGTAATTCTGCCTCCGCTTATTTCCAGGTTTCCGTCGGCGGAAATTCCTTTTCCGGCTTCTCCCGAATGATTGATATTGACATCGCCGCCCGAAATGAGTATGTTTTTATCGCTTTTTATGGCTGTGCAATATGATGGATCGGATCCTGAACCCGATGCCTGAAGAACAACTCCACCCGAACAGGTAATGTTTGTTATACCTCCTGTAATTGTGATGTTTCCGCCTGATTTCAGTCCTTTTGCCTGTTTTCCGGATACGGTGAAGTCAATAATTCCTCCTGAAATGAATATTGTACTGTCGGATTTAAGTCCTTTGGTGTCGTTCGTAGCAATGGTTGATGTGATGGATCCACCCGAAACCTTTATATTTCCCTCTTCGCAATCCACAGCATCGCCAGTGGCTGCTACAGTTACCGTGCCGGCTTCGAGATTGAAGTGATCGTTGGCATGAAAACCGTCTTTTGTCGCTGAAGTTACGTGGATAGTGCCCCCTTCAATTTCGATGTAATCATCGCTGCAGATTGCGTGTTTTGACCGGCTCAAAATGTTGAGCGTACCGCCTCCTTTTATAATGAGTTGACCTTCGGAAAAAAGGGTAGATTTCTGGTCTTCGGGACCTGAAGCATAGGTAATTCCGTCAGCAAGCGAGTTGGTAGTGCCGTCGGTCAGGAGAAAGGTACATTTTTTTCTGGATTGAATATTGATGGCAGGTCCGCATGTGTTAGTAATGTCAGCGCCGTTCAGTGCCAGGGTGTGCCTGAAGTTGCTGTATATTTTCAGCGAGCCGTCGGTAGTGGTTCCGGATACGCTGCAGGTGATTTCCTTATCGGATAAATTCGAATTAATAGTGACATCAGCACCTGAAACAGCCACATCAACACCTCTGCAGGTAAATGGATTGATGATGGAAACGTTTGTGCCGTAGTAAATGATCCGAATGGTCTCGTCGGTCATGGAAGCGAATGTAATGCTGTCGATTGCAGCTATCGGATATACGTTTGCAGATTGTGTATTTCTGTAAACAGCCAGTTCTGACTGTCCGGAAGTGAAAGCGATGCTGACCAGGGAAGTCATATCCAAGGCAACGACGGTATTATTTTTCAGGTGAATAAAAAGATAATCGGCAGCCACCAATGAAATAACCGAAAATATCAGGGCGGTAAGTATGATAATTGTTTTCTTCATAGTTTAATGAGACGGATGCTGAAGTTTTGCGTTTTCACTACATATGCACCTTTATTCAACATGCTGATATCCAGAATGTTTGAAGAAGAACTTATTCGTGATGTGAGTATAATTGCCCCTGTGATACTGTATACCGAAACGATTTCTTCCTTAGCTGGTAAATTGCTGAATATCACATAATCTTTGGCAGGATTCGGACTCAAAACAGGGTGGGGTAGAAGTGCTGTAATTTCTTTGGCTTCTGTAGGGGTATTAAAGGTGATTTTACGGATTTGTTGAATAGGAGTGGTGCTTATGTTCTTGAATATCAAGCTGCCATTCAGAAATTGAATTTTTGATGCAGACGTAAGCTGATAGTTTTGCGAATCTCCGTTTGTGAGCCAAAAATTAATGGTCTGTGAATCAGTACTGATGACAATTCCTGCCATGAGAAATACAGTAACAAAAAACCTGTATATTCCTGATAATTTAGTAGATTGCATTTTGTAAAACATCATTCAGATTATCAAACGTTTTGAAATAAATCATTGGATGAATAGTGTATTGTTACACAAAAACAAGAAAAACCGGATACAAATGTAATAATTTTTTGTTCGGTTGTTAATAAAAGTGGTGATTTATATTGAATCATTGACTTCGGTTTGACTTTTTTTATTTGTGGTAATGAAATTCAGGTGATGTCTGTAATTGCAATTCATTTATTTACCCTTCGGGCCTTTGTTATTTTATCTTTGGTTTTTCTCCGGTTGCTGATTTCGTATAATACCTTTCCTGTGGTGTTTTAGGGCTACAGAAGGCTTCTCCTGGTATAATACAATATTCGTATAAAAAAATGTAAAAAATGTTGCGGAATCAATTATTAATGAATAATATTGCGCTTCCTTTCTTTTCGTTTATTTCATTTGATTCTGCAACGTTTTCATCGAAAAATTACGACTATGTTTACACTTAAAAAAACCTCCGTTTTCCTTTTTACTATTCTGTTTTCAATCACTTTATTTGCTCGTCCGATAGATAAAGAAGAGGCACAAAACATTGCGAAAAAGTACTTTTCATCGGGAATTTCTTCCTCTTTGCGCATGAAATCCGCTATGAATTTCGAACTGGCGTATACGTGTACCGATATTGCCGATGTTAAGAATTTACCACAATCCAGTTATTATTATGTATTTAATATTGGTCAGAACAACGGATTTGTAATCGTTTCGGCCGATTCGCGCACCAAAAAAGTACTGGGTTACTCCTTAACCGGTTCATTTGACATCTTGCGGATTCCGGTGAACCTGAAAGCGTGGCTGAATGAGTATGCCAATCAAATCAGGTTTGCTATCGGTAATCTTCCGGATGTGGATTCGGAAACAAGCAGCCCGCTCCGGACTATCCGGAAAACTGCACGTCAAAATCTGACCGTGGAGCCTCTGCTCGGAAACATCTCATACGATCAGGGTAAGCCCTACAACGATTCGTGCCCGGCGCTGGCCGACGTAAGAACAGTAACCGGATGCGGAGCAACAGCTGTGGCTCAGGTAATGAAATACTACAACTGGCCTGTGAAAGGTACCGGCATAAAAGCATATACATCGGCTACCAACCATTTTAATTTATCTGCCGACTTTGGAAATACCACCTACGACTGGACAAATACTCTCCCATATTACAGTTCTTCCGGAACTGAAAACAGCCTGCAAAAAGCTGCCATAGCCAAATTGATGCTACACGTGGGTATTTCCATCAAAATGGATTACAACACTTCTGCAAATGGAGGCAGCAGTTCCTACACCACCGATATTCCGCCGGCTCTTTACAATAATTTCGGATACGACGCCGGAATTCAGATTTATCAGCGTAAATATTTACAGTACGAAGCCTGGGAAAACATTCTGATTACCGAACTCGATGCCCGAAGGCCTGTACTCTACCGCGGAAGCACAGCCGATAATGCCGGGCACATTTTTGTATGTGATGGTTATGATGCCAATGGATTGTTTCATTTAAACTGGGGCTGGGGCGGCTCATCCAACGGTTATTTCGAGATTTCAGCAATGAATCCCGACGGTCCGGGAATCGGCTCCGGAAACGATGGCTATAATTTAGGTCATTATATAGTTACCGGAATTCAAAAACCGGTGTCGGGCTCGGTTCACGCTTCCCTTGTTGCCATTGACAGTATAAGTCCTTCGCAAAGAACAATTCCCAGAACGGGAAGCGTAACTTTGAGTATAAAGAAGTTAATGAATGTAGGAGCTTTTGACTATCTGAGCAGCATCATGGGAACAGCGCTGATACTTTCGCAGAACGGAGTGACGATTGATACGCTGTTGGTAGATAAAGAGTGGAGTAATAACCTGCCTCCAAATTATTATTACTCCGCATTGAATTACGATGTTAATTTCAAGCCCTCAATACCAAACGGAGATTATGAAATTTCAGCATTTTACAGAAACGAACATAACCTGTTTGTTCCGGTACTGGTAAATAATTCGGGCAGAAAATACCTGTATGCAAAAATAACCAGTACCACTATCGATTTCATTTCAGATAACTCAAAGCCGGAATTAAGCCTTGTCGCCGCACCTACGGTGTTGTTAAACCTGTATGAAAACAAAAACGGAAGATTTGAAATGAAAATTAAAAACAACGGAGCCAAAGATTACTATGCACAGATTGGAGTCCGAATTACCAAAACCGACGATGATGAAATTTATCAGGATGTAATTCATTCGATTACGACCATTCCGGCAGGTGAAACCATCACTCTGCAGATGGGCGACTCCATCAAAACCACACCCGGTAATTACTACCTGAATGTATATTACAACGAGGCGAACAATGTAGGAGATGTTTCTTTTCCTACCGATTTGATGGGACCATCGCAATACACAACTACTGTGACCGTAAATCCCACTCCAACTACGGCTCCTGTGATGTCGGTAGTCAGCGGCACGTACATTGTGCCTGCTACCATTACCAAGGGCCAGTCTTTTACCGTGAAAGCTAACGTATCCAATACCGGAGGGCTTTTTGACAACAGGATGATTGCCTTTATTTTCCTCATGACTCCGGGTACATCGGTAGGTTATTATGGGCATCAGAATCAGCTTATTGACAACAATCAAACCCGTTCTCTGGATTTTACTGGAGAAATTACCGATCTTGATCCCGGAAGTTACCGTACTGCTTTGTATTATCACACTGGAACTTCGTGGAGCCGGATTTCTGATATTAAAACGTTTACGCTGGTTGATAATCCAACCTCTGTTTACAACCTGAAATCAGACCAGCTCCGGATTTTGGAAACGCCCGTGGCATCCGAACTGAAAATAACAACTCCAGCAGATGCAACATCCTTAGCTATTTTCACTTTGCAGGGTAGGGCAGTTCAATCTGTTGAAACACGCGGAGAAATTCAACATTCCATTCCGGTTATCCATTTAATGCCGGGAATTTACATTTTGAAAATGGCTGTATCGGACGGTAAAATCATTAGCAGAAAATTCATAAAAAAATAGATATGATAATCCGTAAACAATTCCTGAAAACTGCTGGAATAAGCTTAATCATACTTTCTGTAATGTTTGGTTGTGGCTGCTTCAAAAGGAATCTGTCCACCGTTTCTAATGATGCCGGGCCGGTGAAAATAAATGACGACACAGGCAGTAAAGGCAATAAAGGTCAGGTGCTTGCTCAGGCTGTAGTTTACAAAACCTCGAAAGATTATTCTGCTTTTGTTCCCGTAATTCTCTCGGCCGATAAAAAGGAAATAGTTTCGTACCCTGCACCCACCGATGTGTATTACAGGGGCAAACTGGCTTATCCAGTAGCACTGAAAAACGGGTATTGCCTGGATATCCGCGGAATAAACGAGTATGCAGCATTTACCGACTTTACCTATCAGGAATATGCCGCCTTAAAAACGGCTCCGACAAAGGAGGAACTTATGAAAAGAATCATTGATAAGCATCCGTTTCAGGAGATAATCTATTGCGGACCGCGCGCGAATTACAGGAATGAAACAGAGGAGTTAAACCGGCTGATAGACGAGGATTTTAAGGGCATGAAGGTGGTAAAATTCCCTAAAATGGAGGTAGTGCTTTAATCCACCAGATAATTTTATTAATACAGATTTAAGCAGTTTGTCCCGCTTTGCCGGAATGAATTTTCATTCCGACTGATCGGGACAAATTGTTTCATATGTCAAATGATTTTTTTTTATATCAGGCAATCCACTTATGGCATTTGATAAAATCATTCCTTTTGATACGAAGTTTATTGCTTTCTCATCTTTCCGTAAAATTTATAGGATAATCCAAATTTTACAACAGGATAGAACCCGCTCCAGCTTATGGTCTTAAGTGTTTCATTCAGTTTATCCAGGGCTTCCTGATTTCCGGGCCCATTTTCTGATAATAAATTTGTTCCTGAAAGCCCAACCAGGTATGATCTCATATAATATGTACCCAGTTCGAAACTCAGAGCCAAACGTTTATCGCGTGAAACGTTACTTCCAAAACCTAACGCTCCATAAGGCGAAAGCCTGTTAAGAGGTTCGATTGTCAGGTTGAGATTACCTATTTCGTCGGGCTCAAATGTAATATCACCCATTTTGATAGAGTTCCCTGAATTTACAGTACACGCCAGATTCATGTTGGAATAGATGGCACCTCCCGAAATGTATAGTCCTTTAAACAAATAGAAGTCAGCTAATGCCGAAATGCCTCCGCTTTGCCATGTTGGCGAAAATGTAAGCGACTGATCCTGAATGCTGTATGTGTAAACGTTGTTAAATGTTTTATTTATCGACTCATATCCGATACGAAATGAAAGGTTTTTCGTAATGGCAGTATTAATATTTATTCCCAGTCCGTTTGTGGAAGCACTTACTCCCAAAGCAACTCCGAAATAAGGTAATTTTTCATTTGATCTATCATCAGCATATAACGTTAAACCATTATTTTCTGCTAAAAGTGATAAAGAAAATATAGAAAAAAAGAAAACCAGAAAATTTATTTTCATTTATAAATTGATTATGGATTCAACAAATTCATTTCATCCTGGCTTACCGAGATATCATATTTTGCTTCAATTTTATTATCGGCAGGCTTGGGTACTGTATAATAATATGGTTTTGTGGGTTCTGAGTTTTGTATTGCGGTTAATTTCAGATTCGAACCTTCTTCTTCTATTTTTATTGTACCATCTAAGGTTACAGTACCGATAGATATATTTAATGCATATTCAGTTCCTAAATTCAGGTTTAAATGACCTACACCCGATACAAAAGGAATGGTGGTGAAAAGATCCGTTGCGGCAGAATTCTTTGGTTTAATATTTAAATTGAAACTGGGTGATATGCTGGCACCGGGAGTTCCGTTAGCGGATTTTTGTACGCTTGCTGAGAATTTTAATTTAAGTTCCAAAACACTTGGTTTCCTGCTTATGATGACATTGAAATTGCTGGTCTGATTAACGGCATTTATCAAAATGCTTGAAGGACTAAAGGTACTTACATCCATCGGACTTGAAAATTTTAGTAATACCGTTTTACCGGTTCCGGTCACGTCGGCAAAATTTCGCAACTGATATATACCGTCATTTGCATCATTGGGTTTTGCATACGTTATTTGTATTAGCTAAGACTTCATCTGACAGTCAGGCATTTTTTTAATGATTCAACATTGGGTTTTTTAAGTCATACATGCCAGGAATAGTCAAAGGGTAAGAGGGGATTTTTACGTCCCCTCGACCATTCCA
>SAAL01000001.1 GCA_009929445.1 Bacteroidia bacterium | reverse complement strand
AGCCGTATATACATCGTACCCTTTTTCTTCGGCTAAATATTTTACGCAGAATGAAGTGTCCAATCCACCGCTGAATGCTAAAACTACTTTTTCTTTCATCTGATTATAATTTATATATCTGCCCCCTAACCCCCTAAAGGGGGAATATTGAGCGTCTATCATTTGTTGTAAGTTTTTTAATCATGCCCGTGTGTGTCAAAAATATTTTACTTGGACATGTGTGTTTCATCTGTTGTTTTTTTTTACATTTAGGTCACTTGAAACACGCCATTAAACATTCCCTTCCCGATAAATCGGGACAAGTCGTATGTCAAAAGTATGATGGCATGGCTGTTTCATCTTCTTATCACACTAATTTTTTCACACAATCACAACAAGTTAATCATCAGCTTGTTATTCTTTTTGATTTTACTTTTCTTTTTGGGGGAAACCACTTTTGCAGTTATTTTGGCCGGCTTCTTTACCGGTTTCACCACCAGCGAACTTGCGCTGTTCTTTGATTTCTCCTCCTCTTTTTCTTTGTTCCACGTCGGATCAAAGAGCATTCCGGTACACAGGCAGTGTTTACGGCTGGTGCGTTGAAGAATATCATAATTCACACAGCTCTGGCATCCCTTCCAGAATGCTTCGTCGTCGGTGAGTTCTGAGAATGTAACGGGACGATAGCCCAATTCAGAATTGATTTTCATCACAGCAAGGCCGGTGGTAAGTCCGAAGATTTTGGCATCGGGATACCGCTCGCGCGAAAGCTGAAATGCTTTTTGCTTGATTCTCTTTGCCAGGCCGTGTCCCCGGAAAGTATCTACGACGATAAGTCCCGAATTGGCAACAAATTTCTTTTGACCCCAGGTTTCAATATAACAAAATCCCGCAAAAACGCCCTCCTGAGTCAGAGCTATGATAGCCTTCCCTTCCTTGATTTTCAGCTCAATATATTCCGGCGTACGCCTGGCAATACCAGTACCGCGTACTTTAGCCGCTTCCTCAATGGTGGTAAGAATAATCTGAACATAAGGCAGATGACTTTCATCTGCCACTAAAATGGAGATTTCATCTACTTCGCTATTTTCTTTTTTCATCTTCAGCTCAACCTGCTTCTAATTCTTTTCATGAAAGATAAGGTTAATAACTTTCATTATTTCTTCGCGTGTCACTCCGTCGCGCGGAATGAGCAAAACGGTATCATCGCCCGCAATGGTACCAAGCACTTCGTTGCTCGCGCGGCTGTCGATGTCCCACGCAATGGCGCTGGCATATCCGGGTTTCGTTTTTACCAGAGCCAGATGACCTGAAAAATCGAGACTCAGCACAGCCCCGTGCGAAGTGAAATTAAGAGAACTCAGTTCATCTGAAATGGGTTTTATCTGAGGGGGCAATACGTATTTGTATGCACCATTGGACAACGGAGTTTTGGCTACTTTCATCACTTTCAAATCGCGCGATAGGGTTGCCTGGGTTACATCATACCCTTTTTCACGCAGTAGATCCAACAGTTCTTCCTGACTGCCCATTACCTGAAACCGAAGTATTTCGGATATCACACTTAAACGTTCTTTTTTATTTTTCATTTGTCAGTATATTTATAAAAAAATTCGGTGCAAATATACGAACTTTATGCAACACTTTCCAAGTTTTTTGTATTAATTCTCAAGAAAAATAAATTATCCGAACATTTTTCGGCAACTCGCAGTTGCTTAAATTCCTTATTCAGAAATTCTTTGTATTTTTGTAATTTAAAAAGAACAAGAAGAAAATGAGTTTAGTTGAAAAAATAATTGCTGCCAAAAAAACGGCTTTTTCGTTCGAATTACTTCCTCCGCTGAAAGGAAACGGCATCAGCGGGGTGTACAAAACGATTGATGCATTGCGTGAATTTGATCCCAAATACATTAATATTACCACGCATCGCTCCGAAATGATTTTCAGAGAAAATGAACAGGGACTTTATGAGCAGGTATCGGTACGCAAAAGACCCGGCACGGTAGCCGTAGCAGCTGCCATCAAAAATAAATACAACATTCCGGTAGTTCCGCACATCATTTGCAGCGGATTTACCAAAGAGGAAACCGAATACGTGCTGATAGACCTCAAATTTCTGGATATCAACGATTTGCTTCTGTTGCGCGGCGATAAAGCCAAATACGAAAAAGCATTCGTCGCCACCGGACACCGGCATGCCACCGAACTGCAGGAGCAGGTAAACCGGTTCAACGAAGGGTATTTTCTGGATGGTACGAAAATGAGGGTAATCGATCAGCCGTTTTCTTACGGAATGGCCTGCTATCCGGAGAAGCATGAAGAATCACCCAACATGGAAACAGAGCTCCACTGGGCCAAAAAGAAAGTGGACAACGGGGCAGAATACCTGGTAACTCAGATGTTTTTCGACAATCGAAAGTATTTTGATTTTGTGGCCAAATGCAGGGAAACCGGGATTGATGTGCCGATCATTCCGGGATTGAAACCTGTAACCTTTATGAATCAACTGACTGTTTTGCCCCAGATTTTCAAATCGGACATTCCGGAAGAATTTGCCCGCGAGCTCCGCAAATGCAAAACCGATGACGAAGCGGCTGAAGTAGGTGTGGAATGGTGCACCGAACAAGCCAGGGATCTGATTTCCCATAAAGTACCCAGCATTCACTTCTACAGCCTGATGGCTACAGAAAGCGTAAAAAGGGTAGCCCAACAAGTATATTAATCAAACTATCCTGTTATGTTTAAATTTTTATTCGGACTGATTTTCTTTTTTGTACTCCTGGTGTTGCTTGCAGGAGCGCTTGGGATTGGATTTCTACGTTCGATATTCGGTAGTGGCAAACAATCGTCGCATCGTTCGGATGATACAATCCGAACCTCTTCAAATCCTGATAAAGATAAGATTTTCGGCGATCACGAGGGAGAATATGTGGATTATGAAGAAATTAAAACCCCTGAAGCCCCTAAAGAGGACTTTAAAGAGAATGAAAAAGAGTAATCATAAGAATATTTAAGAATTCCCCTTTAAAGGTTAGGGGTAAAGTACCTCTCCAAAATATCTACTACACTGCTTCGGTAACTTCTGCCAAATAAATTAAGGTGCACGAGCAGGTAGTAAAGCTGATAAATATCAATTTGTTCCCTATAAAATTCGGGTTGTGGGATAATTTGATGATAGGAATCATAAAACTCTGCATCAAATCCGCCAAACAACCGCGACATGGCCACATCCACCATCGAATGTCCGTAGAAGACAGCCGGATCAATCAGATAAGGCGTTCCATCCACTGAAATCAGGTAATTTCCACCCCAAAGATCTCCGTGAAGCAATGCCGGCTTCACATCGCCGAAAAGCTGTCTGAAAACTTTCACTGCACTCTCCCCGGATGGAATTATTGCATCATTTAATGCATTATTTTTCTTTGCAAGCTCAAGCTGTGGCATAATGCGCTCGTCCCTGTAAAACTCCGCCCAATCGGCGTGCAATGCATTGAACTGAGGCAGACTACCGATAAAATTATCGGATGAAAAACCGAACTGATCGTTTGAGACAAGGTGCAATTTTGCCAAGTCTCGACCTAAGTGCATGAAGTCTTTTGCATTGGGTCGTCTGCTTTCAATGAAATCCATCAGCAAAAAAGCTTTCCCACCCAATTCGTCCACCAAATACACACGAGGAACAGAAATTGTTTTTGTATCCTCAATTGCCTGCAAACCTTGCTGCTCCGCCAGAAACATGGACCTGGCAAAAGATTTACTGTTTACTTTCAGGAAGAGCTTTTTATTTTGAGTTTCCAACATAAACGCAGATGAGATATCACCACCGGAAACAGGTCTGAAGGATTTGATTTCAGAGTTGATTTGCTCTGCAATATGCCTGATGATTTGTTCCATAACCAAACTTTTAATGTGAAATCGTAAAGGTAAAAAAGAAAAGGGATTTTTCCAAAAGAGCTACTCAATCACTTGAACTTGTTCCTAGCTCTCGTTCAAAGAGATTTAAAGCTTCAAAAAAATCCCCATAGCCAAAAAACTACAGGTCCGCTTATTCCTTTGAACAAAACAAACGACTTTTTTTAGTATTACCGAAGGGGAGTTACCCGATCAAATAGACTGCATCACCTTATCATATTATCTTTTGTTTCACATATATAGCACATATATCACACATATATCACACATATATCACACATATATTACACATATATATGTGTAATATATCTTTTACATATCCAATTTATATCTTATTTTTAACCGGTAGATTATATAATCTGTATCGAACGTGATAAAGGTATGATCCGTAGAAATCCGGTTGAAAAAAACACGAAAAAATACCATACCTGATAAATAAAATTACGAAAAAAGCACACAAAAGGGATTTTTCCTAATTCCGGAAAAATCCCTTTTGTGTGCTTTGAAAACTCCTCTTGCGGAGGATTTAAGGGGGCATTATACTTTCCTATACACTTCGTCGAACGGCACTCTGAACCGCTCACCCCAAATGCCCCGATCACCTTTGCGAATGCCACAGGGGATGACCATGTTTATTTCAGCTGCGCAGGGCAGATTGAGCAGTTTTTTCACCCGCCGGCTGTCGAATCCTTCGAGCGGACAGGTGTCATAGCCTTGTTCTGCCATAGCTATCATAAATGTCTGCGCTGCCAGACCGCAGGTTTTATGAACCACTACACGCATATCGCTTTCTGAAACGGTTGTAGTCATGGGTCTGAAAAGGCTGATGGAAACAGCCAACATTTTTCTGAATAATCCGAGAAAACCAAAAAAGCGGCTGTAAATGAAAGGAATCAAACGGTTGTAATAAAGCTGGCGGTCTTTCCATCGTTTTGCCTGCCGTTCGGGTGGACTATAACGGGCTATGTTTCCTTTTTCAAATTCCAGAATCGCCTTTGAGCGTTTGCGGTGCAAATCACGCCGGGTTACAAAAACGACTATTTGTTTGGCAGTTTCTGTAGTCCGCTGATCCAGGCAGGCATGCGACATCTTTTTCAGCATTTCCGGTTCGGTAATGTGATAAAATTCCCACAACTGCATATTCGAGCTATTCGGCGCCAGAGTTGCCAGTTCGATGCAGCGTTTTACCTTTTCGGTATCGAGTTCCTTTTCTTCGTCAAAATAACGGACCGAACGACGAAAGTTCAGCGCTTCTTCTATATTCATTTTCAAAAATTTATTTATCGCATTCCGGCAATGCTTTCTTTCAGCGATGCAATTTTACTTTCAGCATCCGATAGTTTTTTGCGTTCAATTTCCACGATTTCGGGTTTGGCATTTTGTACAAAGCGTTCGTTACTCAGTTTTTTCATCACCGACTGTATAAATCCTTCCAGGTAAACGATTTCATCTTCCATTTTCCGGATTTCTTCTTCCGCATTTATCAGACTGCCCATCGGGACGGCATATTCTGTAGTTCCTGAGAGGAAACTAACGGCATTGGGCGATTTCTCAGTCACTTTTCCAAGGCTTTCCAGGTTGCAAAGCTTGCTGATAACCGCATCAAAATCAGCATTATGCCCGCCAATTATCTGTAGTTGCAGTGATTCTTTGTTCGGGATATTTTTCTGAAGGCGAATAGTTCTTATTCCGGCAATGATTTCTTTTGTTTTTTCAAAATCAGCCATCAGTTTTTCATTGACCGCATTCGCTTTCGGCATCAGCTGAACCATAATACTTTCGCCTGCCTGACGAGTTTCGAGCGCCTGCCAGAGTTCTTCGGTAATAAACGGCATAAACGGATGTAGCATTTTCAGCAAGCTGTCGAAAAATCCGAGCGTGGCGTTGTAAGTCGTACGGTCAATAGGCTGTTGGTAAGCCGGTTTTATCATTTCCAGATACCAGGATGAAAATTCGTCCCAGAATAGTTTGTAAACGGCCATCAATGCTTCCGAAAGGCGGTATTTTCCAAATAAATCTTCAACTTCCAGCAATGTTTTATTCAACTGCGCCTCAAACCATTCAATAGCGATTTCGGCAGATTTCGATTGCTCCACATCTGCCACTTCCCATCCCTTTACCAGTCGGAATGCATTCCAGATTTTATTGTTAAAATTGCGTCCCTGCTCGCACAAACTGTCGTCGTAAGGCAAATCATTGCCTGCAGGCGAAGTGAGTAACATACCCAGACGCACCGCATCAGCTCCGTAGTGTGAAATCAGATCCAGCGGATCGGGCGAATTTCCGAGCGATTTCGACATTTTTCGACCCAGTTTATCACGTACAATACCGGTCAGATATACATTCCTAAAGGGCATTTCTCCCTGATATTCATACCCGGCAATAATCATACGTGCCACCCAGAAAAACAAAATTTCGGGTGCTGTAACCAAATCGTTAGTCGGATAATAATACCTGATATCTTTATTCTCCGGATTCTTTATTCCATCAAAAACAGAAATAGGCCATAGCCAGGATGAGAACCAGGTGTCGAGGCAATCCTCGTCCTGTCGTAGTGAAAAGCCTCCCCTGAAACCTCCCAGAGAGGGAAACTTCAAAAGTGCGATTTCACGCGCTTTTTCTTCATTCTCGGCCACTACGTATTGATTTCCTTGTACGGGAAAATCTTCGGGAATTTCTCCCCCTGCGGGGGAGTTAGAGGGGGCTACATACCACGCCGGGATGCGATGTCCCCACCAAAGTTGACGGCTGATGTTCCAGTCTTTGATGTTTTCCATCCAGTAGCGGTAGGTGTTTTTGTATTTTTCGGGGTGAAATTTCACCGTGTCGTTTTCCACATTATCAAGTGCCGGCTTAGCTAAATCGCTCATTTTCAGAAACCACTGCATCGAAAGTTTGGGCTCGATAGGCACATCGGTACGTTCGGAATAACCCACTTTGTTGGTGTAATCTTCGATTTTTTCCATGAGTCCGGCTTCTTCCAGGTCTTTCACTATTTTCCTGCGAACCTCAAAACGATCCATTCCGGCATACATCGCTCCGTGCTCGTTGAGCGTGCCGTCTTCATTGAAAATATCGATGGAAGGCAGGTTGTATTTTTCGCCCAATACGTAGTCGTTCACATCGTGCGCCGGAGTAACTTTCAGGCATCCCGTTCCAAATTCCATATCCACGTACTCATCTTCAATCACAGGAATTACACGGTTGATAAGCGGAACAATCACTCTTTTACCTTTCAAATGTGCCGTTTTCGGGTTTTCAGGGTGAATACACATAGCCGTGTCGCCCATTATCGTTTCGGGACGCGTAGTTGCAATGACAACAAAAGCCCCCCCACCCCCCGAAGGGGGGATTTGAAGTGCGTTTTCAATCTTATTGAGCACACTTTCAGTATCTCCAATTACCTCTTCATTTGTAAAACGAATCACATTAAAACCCAATGAATTCAGATAATTTGTTCTGAAATTATCAGCCTCTTGCATTTCAGGAGTATCATGATATTTTCCATCAACTTCAACAATCAATTTTTTAGTCAAACATACAAAATCAACAATATACTCACCTACGATGTGTTGTCTTCTGAATTTATCACCTAAATTTTTCCCACGAAGCATTTGCCAAAGTGCACTTTCAGCATCTGTTGAAAAGCTACGCATTACTTTAGCGTTTTCTTTTAGTAATTCGTAACTTCCACTTTTCGAAGTCTGATAGCCGTAGCTACCAGAATCCCCCTCTTGGGGGGTGGAGGGGCTTTCTACAATTTTATAACGCAAATAGTACAACTTTCCATTCACTTCTTTGTGAATAACTTCTTCGTCGGAAATGGCTGTAAGTGCTTTTGGATCCCAGTTAACCATCCGTACACCACGGTAAATCAAGCCTTTTTCGTGCAAATCGCAGAAAACTTTAATCACGCTTTCAGAACGAATTTCGTCCATCGTGAAGGCTGTGCGTTCCCAGTCGCAGGAGGCGCCGAGTTTTTTCAGCTGTTCCAGGATAATTCCGCCGTGTTCGTGTGTCCAGTCCCAGGCGTGTTTCAAAAACTCATCGCGAGAAAGGTCGGTTTTTTTGATCCCTTTTTCAGCCAGACGAGCCACAACTTTTGCTTCGGTGGCAATGGAAGCGTGGTCGGTACCGGGAACCCAGCAGGCGTTTTTGCCCTGCATTCGGGCGCGGCGAACGAGCACATCCTGAATGGTATTGTTGAGCATGTGACCCATGTGCAGTACTCCCGTAACATTGGGCGGTGGGATGACGATGGTGTAAGGTTCGCGTTCGTCAGGCTCAGAATGGAAAAATCCATTGTCTAACCAGTATTGATACCATTTGTCTTCTACCTCTGCGGGATTGTATTTGCTTGAAAGTTCCATGTTTAGTTTATAGTAAGCAGTTAATAGTTTGTAGTGAATTGTAAATCAGAATTTTACAATCACAGTTTATTCTTTCAGAAATTCTGATTTCTGATTTCTGATTTCTGATTTTTAAAAGCGCAAAGATAGTGAAAATGAATTTTTTATAGAAATTTAAATTGGAAAGAATAAGTATTGTCAGCTTAATTCATTAAATTTGTGAAAGAATAGAACTATGCAGGCAAAAACCACAGGCATCATACTTCATCAAGTAAAATACTCGGACAGTCAGAGCATTGTTAGTATTTATACGCGGGAATTCGGGCGAATGTCCTATATGGTGCGTGGTGCGAACCGGAAGAAATCAGCCACTCGTTCGGCTCTGCTTCAACCGCTTTCTATCGTGGAAATTGATGTATCTCACAATCCGAAGAAGGATATTCAGACCATTAAGGATATGCGGATAGCCATTCCTTTTTATCACATTCCGTATGATCCGGTGAAGAATGGGCTGGCGCTGTTTATGACTGAATTGCTGCAAAAAACGCTGAAACATTCGGAATGTGACGAAAATTTGTACTTTTTCATCGAATCGTCGGTCTGCAGGCTGGATGAATGTGATGAGGGCGTGGGCAATTTTCACCTGGTTTTCATGGCGCAGCTTGCCGGGCGGCTTGGATTTTTACCCGATACAACAGAAGCTCCAACTGCTCAGTACTTTGATCTGTTGAACGGTGTTTTTGAATATAGCAAACCGGCTCACACACATTATCTGATACCCGAAACAGGGGATGTTTTCAGAAAACTAACGATGATGGATTACAGCATGCTGAGCCAACTGCCCATGACAAGAAAACAAAGGGGTGAGATGCTGAATTATTTCATTGAATATTACAAAATTCACCTGCCTGATTTTCAAACACTTCACTCGGTGGAGGTGCTTCATAAACTTTGGGAATAATACTTTCAACATTTTATCCGTATGTTTGTTTTGTATTATGGAATGAAATTTTACAAATAAAAAAAACAACTTTAATCTGACTTTTTTAACAAAATACACAATCATGAAATCAATTCGATCAATTCAAATGACAAATCTCGCGAAAACATACTGCGTTCTGTTTGTTTTTTTTATCGGATATCAGGCCCTAAAAGCTGAAAATAAACCATTTTCACAGTTGCAGGATACTGCTATAAATGTATTTTCAGGTGTAATTACAGGTGAAAAAGGCGACAAAATGCCTTACGCAGTGCTTTCGGTTGAGAAAACAAATATCTCTACCGTAACCAATGCGGATGGTGAGTTTTTGCTCAAAGTACCAAAATCAGAAATGGACAAAAACGTACTGGTTTCATTTCTCGGGTACGAAAATCTGCGTATTCCGCTGGCAGCAATGATGCCTCGTGGAAACAAATACTCGATGAGGCCACTCCAGTTTACACTTCCACCGCTTGAAGTCATATCAAAAGACCCGGAGTCAATCATCCGGAAAATGATGGAAAACAAGGACAAGAATTACAGCAACAAAGACATGATGATGACGGCATTCTACCGTGAGATTATCAAAAAGAGAAACACGAACGTATCACTTTCGGAAGCCATTACCGAAGTGTACAAACGGGCTTACAACAGCAGCCTGCACGATATGGCATCACTGTATAAATCCCGCAAAAGCACTGATTACAATAAACTCGATACGTTGGTTTTCAAACTGATGGGAGGGCCTTTCAATAATATCTATCTGGATGTAATGCGTTATCCGGATTATATTTTTTCGGAAAATATTTTTGAAAATTATGAATTTAAGTTCCTCAAAACAGACCAGATAAACGATCGTATTGTTTATGTGATTGACTTCAAACAACTCAGACACATTGTGGAACCTTTGTTTTACGGCCAGCTGTATATTGATGCCGAAACTTACGCACTGGCAAGGGCCGAATTTGACATGGACCTGACAAACAACGATGAAGCTACCCGGATATTTGTGCGCAAAAAACCGCTCAACGCCAAAGTGAGCACCTACAAGGCACACTATCTGATTGAATACCGGTTAATGGACGATTTATGGTATTACTCTTACAGCCGCATTGATCTGGGATTGAAAATTGACTGGAGAAAACGGCTTTTAAACACCTATTACAATTCAATCATCGAAATGGCTGCCACCGATTGGTCGGACGATATGGACAGAAGAACTTTCCGCTCCAAAGACCGAATTAATCCTACTGTAGTGATTCAAAATGAAGCATCGGGATTTTCGGATCCCGAGTTTTGGGGAGAATACAACATAATTGAACCCGATAAATCCATCGAAAACGCTATCAACAAAATCAAAAAACAGCTGGATAAATAGCAAAAAAAGTAATTGACTTCCAGGATCAACTCTTTTTATAATAATTCCACTAACTTTGTGGTGGAATTATTATTATGTGCAAAAACGAAACTCAACCGAACGATTCACAGACAGTCGGATTCGAAAAAACAAATCACTTTTTTTTTATGAAAAAAACCGTCGTCATCTATTGCAAAAACACGCAGGATTACCATTCCTTCCCATTGGGCACATCATTGCTTGAAATATACAATTCGCTGAATATCACGCTAAAATACAAAGTGGTTGCTGCCCGGGTAAATTACAAGGTAGAAGACCTGAATTTTTTAATCTACAAACCGAAAGACATTGAATTTATCGACAGCGGCACTTCATCGGGCATGCGTGTTTACGTTCGAACACTCTCTATGGTGCTTTCAAAAGCAGTTTCGGAGCTTTTTCCACATTCAGTTATCCGGATTGAGCACCCCATCTCCAAAGGATATTATTGTAACTTTGAAAATTCAGATCAACCGGTTACTTCGGAAGTCGTTAACAGTATAAAAACGAAAATGCAGGAAATCATTAACAGCAATGAACCTGTGATTCTGGAAGAAAAACAAACCGAACAAGTAAAGGAATTATTCCGAAACGGCAACAACAACACTTCGAAAGATTCGCTTTTCGACAGCCTGGCTGAGCCCTACCTGCGCTATTACCGCATCGGAAAATTCATCGATTATTACACAAGCATCCTGCTGCCCTCTACCGGATATCTGGATGTGTTCAACCTGATACCCTACTACGACGGAATGCTGCTGCAGGTACCCGACAGAGAAAATCCGGTTGACCTCGAGGAAATGGTGCAACAACCGAAAATGTTTGAGATTTTCAAAGAGTTTCTGAGCTGGAATAAAATTATGGGGCTTAATTCAGTCGGCGCATTCAATAAAGCCTGCCTGGATAACCGTGCTTTTGATTTGATAAAAATTGCCGAAGCGCTGCACGAGAAAAAAGTAGCATCGATAGCCGATATGATACAAGCCCGGCCCGAGGTGAAAGTCATACTGATTTCGGGGCCTTCATCGTCGGGTAAAACCACTTTCAGCAAACGATTGTCCGTGCAGCTGATGGTGAGCGGACTCATACCCAAAAGCATATCGCTCGACAATTACTTTGTGGATCGAGAAGCTACTCCCCGCGATGAAAACGGCGACTGGGACTTTGAATCGCTCTATGCACTCGACCTCGATTTTTTTCACCTCCAGATGCAGCAATTAATTGCCGGAGAAGAAATCGAACTGCCGTTTTTTAACTTCGAAAGCGGAAAACGATATTTCAAAGGCGAAAAGCTGAAACTGGAAAAAGATACGCTCCTCATCCTGGAGGGCATCCATGCACTCAATCCGGAACTCACCAAAAGCATTCCGCCGGAAGCTTTGTTCAAAATATACGTATCGGCACTCACCACCATTTCCATCGACGAACACAACTGGATACCCACAGCCGACACCCGTTTGCTGAGACGCATCATCCGCGACTACCATTACCGCGGATACTCAGCCCGCGATACCATCGGACGATGGAGCAGCGTGCGTAAAGGAGAGGACAAATGGATTTTCCCTTTCCAGGAAAATGCCGACATCATGTTCAACTCGGCACTGATTTTTGAACTTGCCGTGCTAAAACGTCACGTAATGCCCATCCTGGAACAAGTGCCGAAATATTGCGATGAATATACCGAAACTCACCGGTTGCTGCGGTTTTTGCGTTACTTTGTAGCCATCAACGACAGCGAAATTCCACCCACATCGCTCCTGCGCGAATTTGTAGGCGGTAGCAGTTTTACGTATTAAAAAAATATATCGGTCATTTTGTCATACTCACAAAAGGGATCCTCGGCATTGGAAACAGCGTTTAACTATTTGGAATAATAATATTCGTTTTCAAACATGCCATTTTGTCAGTTTTTTCCTGTTGGTATTTTATTTGTATTAATGAGGTCGTAAGACAAAAAAAACAAATCATTAAACAAACTAAAAAATAAGAAAGGAAAACAACTATGACACTCGTAAGATTTACAGGCAATCCGTTGATTGACCGTTTTTTCGACACCGATTTATTCGACTGGACTTCAAAAAACTATTCCAGAACAAACACAACATTACCTTCGGTAAATGTGAAAGAAAGTGACAACGAATTCAGCATTGAAGTAGCTGCACCGGGATTTGATAAAACTGACTTCAAAATTGAAGTTCACAACGATGTGCTGACGGTTTCGTCTGAAAAACAAACTGAAAACGAAACCAAAGACGAAAGCGAACGTTACACAAAACGCGAGTTCAGCTATCAGTCGTTCAGCCGTTCGTTCAGTTTACCACTTACCGCTGATGGCGACAAAGTGGAAGCCGTATACGACAAAGGTATTCTGACTGTTTCAATTCCGAAAAAAGAAGAAGCCAAACCGAAAGCTCCACGGGCTATTGAGATTAAGTAACTGAATTTCTAACTGTTAAAGGGAGGACGGAAAGTTCGTCTTCCCTTTTTCTTATATCATACTTTCATGGAAACATTCAACGATATAATTAATTCCGGGAAACCCGTTCTGATAGACTTTTACGCTACCTGGTGCGGTCCGTGCAAAGCCATGTCGCCCATCATAGAGCAAGTGGGCAAAGAAGTGCAGGGCAAAGCACGTGTACTGAAAATAGATGTGGATAAAAATCAGCTGCTGGCTGCCAAATACCAGATTCAGGCTGTACCTACATTTGTCATTTTCAAAAACGGCCAAATCGTGTGGAGGCAACCCGGCGGAACCGACAAACAAACACTTCTGAGAACACTCCTGTCGCATCTCTGAGAAAATCAATGTTTTTCGGTTGATATTTGTTACTAAACAACTTAATTTCCCTTTTTTTTCGTTTCTTTGCACCATCAATTATTGAAACACAAAACCTATGAAACAATTTCTTAAATTTACTCTGGCCACAATTGTTGGCATTATCATTACATCCGTTATCGGAATGCTATTGATGTTTGGAATAATCGGAGCTATAGCCGGTTCTGCAGAAAAAGTTGTAAAAATACAGCCTAATTCTGTTTATGAACTTGAGTTGAACGGTCAGCTGATTGAACGTTCAAAAGACGATCCGTTCACCGAGATTTTCTCAAATGCATTCGGACAGGACGCAGCTAAAATCATCGGGCTGGATGATGTGCTGGCCAACATCCGCAAAGCGAAAGCCGATGAAAACATAAAGGGAATATATCTCAAAGGCGGCATGCTGACAGGTGGCTATGCCTCTGTCAAGGAAATACGTGACGCTTTGGCCGATTTCAGGCAATCGGGTAAGTTTATTGTGGCTTACGCCGATACATACAGTCAGAAAAACTACTACCTCTCTTCCATAGCCGACAAAGTGTATCTGAACACGCAGGGAATGCTTGAGTTTCAGGGAATTGCTGCCAACACCACTTTCTTCAAAAATACGCTCGATAAATTAGGTGTGGAAATGCAAATAGTAAAAGTGGGAACCTACAAATCTGCCGTAGAGCCTTACATTGACACCAAAATGAGTGAAGCCAACAAGGAGCAGGTAACCGTTTTTATCAACTCCATCTGGAAAAATGTGCTGACAGAAATTTCTCAATCGCGCAACATCCCCGTGGACTCGCTCAACAGGTACGCCGATGCTATGATGACTTTTCAACCAACCGAAATGGCACTGAAAAATAAGCTGGTTGACTCGCTTGTGTATTCCGATGGCATGAATGAAGTATTCAAAAAACTCACAAAACAGGAAGATTTCAAGGACATTCATTTTATTTCGCACTCCGATATGAACAAAGTACCTCACTCTGAAAAAATGCAAAAACAAAAAGTTGCAGTTATCTACGGCGTGGGAGGCATTGACATGGGTCAGACTGACGAAATTACTTCCGAAGACCTGGTAGAAACCATCAACGAAGTGAAAGATGAAAAATCTGTCAAAGCCGTGGTTTTCCGGGTAAATTCACCGGGCGGCAGTGCTTACGGATCGGAACAAATATGGCACGCGATTACCGAACTGAAAAAAGTGAAACCGGTAATCGTTTCTATGGGCGACTATGCAGCTTCGGGCGGTTACTACATCTCGTGCGCTGCCGACAGCATCATTGCACAGCCAAATACACTGACCGGTTCGATAGGAATTTTCGGAACCATTCCGAATATTGAAGGACTGAACAAAAAAATCGGTCTGACACACGACGGGGTGAAAACGAACAAAATGAGCGATGCCATCTCTCTGAACCGCTCATTCACACCCGATGAGCGTAATCTGATGCAAAGTTACATCAACCGTGGTTATGAGCTCTTCACAAAGCGCTGTGCCGACGGCCGCGGAATGAATATCGACTCGCTGAAAGCCATTGCCGAAGGGCGTGTATGGACCGGTGAAGATGCAATGAGAATAGGATTGGTGGACAAACTCGGAGGACTCGGCGATGCCATAAAAATAGCCGCCGGAAAAGCAAAACTGGAAAATTACATGGTAAAAGAATTCCCCGCCAAAGAAGATATCATGACTCGTCTGTTCAAAGACATGAACTCCACGGTAGAAACCAAAATACTGAAATCCAGGCTCGGAGACGAAAACTACCGACTGCTCAAACAAATTGAACAAGCCAAATACTTCAACGGAATTCAGGCACTGATGCCCGTGAATATCACGCTGAACTAATACGGAGACTTGAAAATCATTCAAAGAAAGGTATCGCAGCATGTTTGCGATACCTTTCTATTTGTATCAAGCCGAAAATCCAATCTGCGAACTTATAAAACTGAATTTCAGAAAACTCAGTTCTCACCACCCTATACCTCGTTCAAAATACGAAAACATTTTTTATCTTTGTAGATACAATGGTAAAACCGGATAAAAATATCGTTTTTAATATTTTTTCGTTCCTTTATGGAATAGTCACTGAAATTCGAAACCGAATGTTTGACCGCGGTATTCTGAAATCAAAATCATTTGAGATACCGGTTATCAGCATTGGAAATCTGGCAGTGGGGGGCACAGGAAAAACGCCGCACACTGAATTTATTATACAACAATTAAGCAAAAACATTAAGATTGCTGTATTAAGCCGCGGATACAAACGTGCGACAAAGGGTTTTGTTCTTGCCGGAAAAGAAAGCACCGCCAAAACCATAGGCGACGAGTCATTTCAGATTTTCAGCAAATTTCCGGAGGTGACAGTAGCAGTGGACGAAAAACGTGTGCGGGGAATCGGACGGCTCATGGAGCAATGCCCTGAAATTAAAGCGATTATACTCGATGACGCGTATCAGCACCGTCATGTAAAAGCCGGACTGTCCGTTTTACTGACCGATTACTCCGCATTGTATGCAGATGATTTTATACTGCCTTATGGCAACCTGCGCGAGCATAAAAATAACAGCAACCGGGCGGATATCATCGTGGTAACAAAATGTCCCGATGAAATCCAACTCGAGGAATTCAGCAAAATTGAGCGAAAATTAAACCCGGCAACACATCAGCAGTTGTTTTTCTCCAGGTTTGAGTACGGAAATATTTATCCGGTTTTTTCGGAAGGTAAAAACTTGTCATTAGAAAAAACAGCGGAGGGAATGGCCATTTTGCTGGTTACAGGCATTGTGAGCCCAACTCCCTTGCTGAATTATCTGAAGAATTTCACCACGAAAATCACGACAAAATTTTTTCCGGATCATCATGATTTTTCAAAAAATGAACTGAACGATATTGAAAAAGAATTTGAAAAAATGACTGGATTCAAAATAATTCTTACTACCGAGAAGGACGCAGCGCGCTTAAAGTCAAATCCATATCTCACTGAAAAGCTAAAGAAAAACCTCTATGCAATGCCTTTAGAAGTGAAAATATCAAACAACGAACAAGATAAATTTATCCAAAAAATTCAAGATTATGTTAGCAAAAATTCAGGAAACCGCTGATTTTATCAAATCAAAGGTACAAGTACTTCCCAAAACCGGCATTATTCTGGGAACCGGCCTGGGCAATTTAGTGACACAAATAACCGACAAACAGGAAATTCCGTACGAAAACATCCCGAATTTCCCGGTATCGACCGTTGAAGGTCACAGCGGAAAACTCATCTTCGGAAAACTCGGTGATGTTGATGTGCTTGCCATGCAGGGACGTTTCCATTACTATGAAGGATACGACATGAAACAGGTAACATTTCCGGTACGTGTAATGAAAGCATTGGGAATTGAAAATCTGATGGTTTCGAATGCCGCCGGAGGCATGAATGCCGACTTTGAAATCGGTGATCTGATGATAATTACCGACCACATCAATGTCTTCCCGGAACATCCGCTGCACGGAAAAAATTACAAGGAGCTCGGCGTACGCTTCCCCGATATGAGCGAAGCCTACAACCGTGAATTCATCGCTAAAGCAAAAGCCATTGCCAAACGCAACAACATCCGGGTAGTGGAAGGCGTGTATGTGGGCACTCAGGGACCAACTTTCGAAACGCCGGCTGAGTATAAATACTTTAAAATCATTGGCGGTGATGCAGTTGGAATGAGTACTGTTCCTGAAGTAATTGTAGCCAACCATGCAGGAATGAAAGTTTTTGGGATGTCCATCATCACCGATCTGGGAGTGGAAGGAAAAATTGTGGAAGTTTCGCACGAAGAAGTTCAGCAAATTGGCAACGCCGCGCAACCGCTGATGACGAAAATTATGATGGAACTGGTGGCGGAGATATAATAAGCCCCCTAAACCTGCCTGGTTTATCCCGACCTGTCGGGGCGGCAGGCAGGTCCCCCTTGGGGGACTTTAAGATTCCGTGAGGATCATTTAATATTTTTCGAAACACGATTACAATGAAATACTTAGAACTTCTAAACAATCCTTCTTTCGAACAAATTGAGGTAATTGAGCATTCGAACCTCAAACCATTTCTCCGCCGTGAAATTGCAGGAAATCAGGGTTGGGGGCTGATAGCCAAGATGTATCAGGGCATAGGGCTTCTGCTTGTCGGTTTCGCATTGATAAAGGCGTTTGCTCCGTACATGACACGGCGTGATACCGCGTCGCTCGAAGGGTTGGGAATGGGTGTTCTGTTCTCATTTACTGTTCTGATTGTCCTGCACGAACTGCTGCATGCCATTGCATACCTGCTGGTCGGGGCAAAAAAACTTTCGTTCGGGATGAACCTGAGAAAATTCATGTTTTATGTACAAGCCGACAAAAAAGTATTGAATTACAAACAGTTCATGTTCGTAGCACTTGCTCCGGCTGTTGTAGTTGGTTTTGTATCGCTTGCAGGAGCCATTTTCTTTTACGGACAGCCGCTGTATTATTTTTTCATGATCCTGTTCGGACTTCACGGATTGTTTTGCGGAGGTGATTTTGGACTGCTGTGCTTTTTCGAAAACCAGAAAGACGATGAAATTTACACCTTCGATGTAAAAAAAGAAGGGAAAACGTATTTTTATAAGAGAAAAGCTACCGGCCCCCAACCCCCTGAAGGGGGAATATTGGAGGGTATGAAAAATTATAATATTTATTGATGTAGTAATAAAACTGCAACATTCATTTTTTCAAAATATAATATATTGCACCTAAACTCCCCCTTTAGGGGGTTGGGGGGCAGCTCAAGTCCATTATTTATGCACGAAAATATAGCTGATATACGCATCAATTATTCCAAAAAAAGTCTTGACGAAGCAGATGCCGCACGGAATGCCTTCGATATGTTTGAAATCTGGTGGAACGAAGCCATCCACTCCGACATATCGGAAGTAAATGCCATGACACTTGCCACCGTAAGCAAAGGAGTTCCGAATGCCCGCATCGTACTGTTGAAAGCGTTTGATGAGCGTGGGTTTGTGTTTTTCAGCAATTACAAAAGCACCAAAGGTCATGAGCTGGAAGAAAATCCGAATGTGTGTCTGGTAATTTTCTGGAAAGAACTGGAAAGACAAATCCGTATCACCGGAATAGCCGAAAAAACAAGTACTCAGGAAAGCATCGACTACTTCAACAGCCGTCCGGAGGGAAGCAAGCTCGGGGCGTGGACATCGACACAAAGCCTGGTGATAGCCGGTAAAAGCTGGCTGAAAGAAACTTTTGACTACTACAACGAACGGTTCAAACGGGGTGTAATCCCAAAACCGCCGCACTGGGGAGGTTATAGGGTGAAACCAACCGCCATCGAGTTTTGGCAGGGGCGACCAAACCGCCTGCACGACCGCCTGCTTTATACCTTGCAGGAAGATGGAAGCTGGAAAATTGAACGGTTGGCGCCGTAGGGATATAAAAAATCAGTCTGAACTTTCAACTATCAATCTCCATAAGAGTTTCAGAATAATCATGAAAAAGAAAGTCCTGGTTTGTCCGCTTAACTGGGGGCTGGGACACGCCACACGGTGTGTGCCGGTTATCCGCGATGAGCTTGCCGCGGGAAACGAAGTGGTGATCTGCGCCGACGGTTATCCGCTGGAATTTCTCCGGCAGGAATTTCCCGGTTTGCGAACCCTTGAACTTCCCTCGTACCCGATACGCTATTCGAAACGGAAATCGCAGGTGATGGCTATGGTGCAATTCCTACCCAAACTCCTGAAAGGGATTTATGCCGAAAACAAGTGGCTGAAAGAACTGCTCAGGCGGGAACATTTCGATGTGATTATTTCCGACAACCGGTTCGGACTGTGGAACCGGGACATTCATTCCATTTACATCACGCATCAGGTGATGGTAAAAATGCCGAAAGGATTGAAGGGACTTGAACCACTCGGATACGCAATGCACAAGCAAATCATCAACAAATATGATGAATGTTGGATACCCGATTTTGCAGAAGATGGAGGACTTTCGGGAGATTTGTCGCATAAATACGCGCTGCCTGCCAACGCGAAGTTTATTGGAACACTGTCGAGATTTAATGACTGTAAACTTACTGCAGCTGATGCAGGTTTTCAGATTGTAGCGGTACTTTCGGGAATGGAACCGCAACGGACACTGTTTGAAAACGAATTAATCGCTGCCTATAAAAATTCGGATAAGAAGACGCTGATTGTTCAGGGGAAACCGGGTTCCGAACCGTTCAGAAAAGAAATAACCGGAAATCTGACCGTGGTTCGGTATATGAATACCACCGAACTGACAGCTGTACTGATGGGCTGCGAAGAAATTATTTCCCGTTCGGGTTACACCACCATCATGGACCTGAACGCGCTGAATTGTCTGAATAAAGCCCGATTGATACCCACCCCCGGGCAAACCGAGCAGGAATATCTGGCCGGTTATCTGCACTCGAAAGGTTACATTAACACATAAAAAAAACAGCGATCCGTTTTTTGAACCACTGTTTTTTTGTGTGTGAGAATAAGTCTGATTAAATCTGCGACAGTGCCTGATCCAGGTCGGCAATGATGTCGTCGATGTTTTCAATGCCTATCGACAGGCGTATCATGTCGGCGCTTACACCTGCTGCAATCAGTTCTTCGTCGTTGAGCTGCGCATGTGTGGTGGTAGCAGGATGGATAACCAGCGACTTGGCATCGGCTACGTTGGCCAGGTTGGAGAACAGTTCCAGGTTATCGATGAATTTTCCTCCGGCAGCCTTGCCCCCTTTTACACCGAATGTAAAGATGGAACCTGCGCCTTTGGGGAAATATTTATCGGCCAAGGCCTTGTATTTGCTTCCTTCGAGGTTAGGATAATTCACCCAGGCAACTTTGGGGTGAGCGACCAGAAAATCGACCACTTTGCGGGCATTTTCCACATGCCGTTCCACGCGAAGTGAGAGCGTTTCAATTCCCTGCAAAAGGAGGAATGAATTGATTGGGCTGATGCACGCGCCGGTGTCGCGCAAGACCTGAGCGCGAATTTTGGTGGTGAAGGCAATGCCGCCCAGATCGCCGAAAACCAGTCCGTTGTAATGGCTGTCGGGTTCGGTGAAGCCCGGGAACTTACCCGATTTCCAGTCGAATTTACCGCTTTCGACAATCACGCCGCCCAGCGTTGTTCCGTGTCCGCCCAGAAATTTGGTGGCAGAATGTACCACGACATCGGCTCCGTATTCTATCGGACGGATGAGGTAGGGAGTACCAAAAGTATTGTCCACGATAAGCGGAATGTTATGACGATGCGCGATTTCGGCAACGGCTTCAATGTCGACCAGATTAGCGCCGGGATTTCCGATGGTTTCGATGTAAAGCGCTTTGGTCTTGTCGTCGATGGCCTTTTCGAAGTTACTAACATCGTCTGGATCAACAAATGTGGTGGTAATTCCCAGTTTTGGCAGGGTAACGCTGAACAGGTTGTATGTACCTCCATAGAGCGTACCGGCAGAAACGAGGTTGTCGCCAGCTTCGGCAATATTGAGAATGGCGTAGGTAATGGCCGCCGAACCGGATGCCACTGTAATACCGGCAGTTCCGCCTTCGAGTACTGCCACCCTCTCGTCGACCACCGAAGTGGTGGGATTGGTAAGCCGGGTGTAAATATTTCCGGCATCAGTCAGAGCAAATCGCCCTGCTGCCTGTTCCGCATTGTCGAATACATACGATGTTGTCTGGTAAATAGGCACGGCGCGTGCGCCTGTGGGGTCTAACGTTTGTCCTGCGTGTATTTGCAACGTTTCAAATTTTAATTTTTTGTCTGACATAATATTTATATTTATAATTTATGAATTTACTATTAACGGCCCCCCTAAATCCCCCTCAGGGGGGGGCTCACAGAGCATATATTGAAGATATATAGTTTTATAAAAGTGTCTTTAAAATGAACATTCTAATTGCGTATTAACTTTGTATTAATGCTCAACAACTCCCCCTTCAGGGGGCCGGGGGGCCACATTACAATGGATATTCTTCAAAAGCGTAAAGCAATGTGGAGAGGTATCGTTCGCCGGTATCGGGAAGCAGGGCGACAATGTTCTTTCCCTTATTTTCGGGGCGAAGAGCCAGTTCAGTCGCGGCATACGCGGATGCGCCTGACGAAATTCCCACCAGAAGTCCTTCCTGCTGCGCCAACTGACGCGCGGTAAGGATGGCATTATCGTTGCTAACCTGTATCACCTCATCGACCACCGAAGGAAAATAATTCTTCGGCACAAATCCGGCTCCTATGCCCTGAATTTTGTGCGCTCCGGGATTACCACCCGAAAGGACGGGCGAGTCCGAAGGTTCCACAGAAACGATTTTCACGTTGGGATTATGCGCTTTGAGGGCATGTCCAACTCCGCTTACCGTGCCGCCGGTGCCTACTCCCGCCACAAAGATATCGACCTGTCCGTCGGTATCGCGCCAGATTTCTTCGCCAGTTGTGGTGCGGTGTATTTCGGGGTTCGAAGGATTGTCGAATTGCTGTGGGATAAATGCATGTTCACTTTCGGCTGCCAGCTGATCGGCTTTCGCTATCGCGCCTCTCATGCCATCAACGCCGGGTGTCAATACGATTTCAGCGCCGAGTGCCCTGAGCAGTGTTCTACGCTCCACGCTCATGGTTTCGGGCATGGTAAGGATGAGTTTGTAACCTTTAATGGCAGCCACCATCGCCAGGCCTATTCCCGTATTTCCGCTGGTGGGTTCAATGATTACCGCGCCCGGTTTGAGCAACCCGCTCTTCTCTGCATCTTCAATCATTGCCAGCGCAATACGTTCCTTAACGCAACCGGCGGGATTGAAGGCCTCAATCTTTACGATTACATTTGCCAGGAGATGCTTGCTGTCCGAATAATTACTCAATTGCAGCAAAGGCGTATTACCAACCAGTTCGGTGAGTTTTTTCGCTATTTTTGCCATATTATTTTGTGTTATTTATTTGTTGAATTTTAATAATACAAAAGTAATGGAAGCGAAGTTATGCCACAATCGCTTTTGTGTGTGATTTTTATACCATGAACATGGTATATTTTACGGTTTTAATGCAATCCGCGTAAAAAATCGCCGGTATTCATGCGCTTTTTCCCGGGTGCCTGTATGCTGATGAGGTGCAGATATCCATCCGCAAGCGCTATTTTGGCTTCTTTCTTCCCATCCGATAACACAGTGCCCGGTTTCAGGTTGTGAGCGGTGATTTCGGGTTTTGTTTCGAATATTTTCAATACCAAAGGTTCTTCGAGTTCCGGGAATTTCAGTTCGGCCCACGCGGCAGGATAGGGAGATAAACCGCGTACAAAGTTATGAGCATTTTCAACCGTCATCCCAAAATCCAGCTGACAGGTTTCCCTGAAAATTTTGGGTGCACTTTTCAGTTCAATATCGTCGTTTATCAGTTTCTCCTGCGGAATGGCATCAATCTTATCTTCCAACAGCAAACCGACTGTTTCAGTAACCATTCCGGCACCCATCACCATTAACTTATCGTGTATGGTTCCGGCATTGTCGTCCTCCCCGATTTCAATTGTCCTTTGAAGAATGATTTTTCCCGTATCAATTTCGTGGGTCAGAAAGAAAGTGGTGGCACCAGTCTCTTTTTCCCCGTTGATGATTGCCCAGTTGATGGGTGCGGCACCCCTGTACTGCGGCAGAAGGGACGCGTGGAGATTGAAGGTTCCGTATTGAGGCATGTTCCATACAATCTCAGGCAACATACGGAAAGCGACAACGATCTGCAAATCGGCTTGCAGGTTTCTCAGCTCTTGCAGAAATGCTTCATCTTTCAGTTTTTCAGGTTGCAGGAGGGGTAAATTCTGAGAAAGGGCGTATTCTTTCACGGCTGAGAATTGCATTTTATGACCGCGCCCGGCAGGTTTGTCGGGCATGGTGATCACTCCCACTACATTGAAGTTATTTTCCACCAATGCTTTCAGGCTCTCCACCGCGAATTCGGGTGTGCCCATAAACACAATACGTAAATCTTCTTTTCTCATTTAGAATAAAATTAATGGTGCAAAATTAGTGAAAAATTATCTGTTATTTAAAAAAACAAAACCCACTTATTAGGTGGGTCCTGGTTTAGTTTAGAGTATTCAGGTTATTTATTGTAGAAGAATACGCAGGTACGGTAAGGTCTGTATTTTGCAATATTGTCGGTAGGATTAAATTTACCTTTACCATTTGCAATAATTCTGTCGGCTTCTATTCCGTGAGTATTTACCAGTTCGTTTTTCACTTTATCGGCGCGGCGCTGGCTCAGGCCTTGGTTATACTCGTCGGTGCCCATATTATCGGTAAATCCGCGAACTTCGACTATCAATGTAGGATCAGCTTTCAGTTTATCAGCGGTAATTTGTACAGCTTTCAGAGCTTCAGTGTCCAGGTCTGTTTTATCGAATTCGAAATAAATGAATGCTTTTTCGTCGAATATTTCATCTGCTACCGCTGTCTTGATGGTTCTTCCCCAGAAATCCACCTGATTACCAGCCGGAGTATTCGGTTCTTTATCACGACAATCAGGTACTCCGTCGCCATCTGTATCCGGATCATCCGGACAGAGTATGTCTTCGAGTTTCTGCACACGCCTGTCGAGATTATCCAGCCTTTCGGTCGGATCGGCCGGAATGACAATGCCGTTGATCTGATCTTGCAGACGATCCAGATCGGTTTTTTGAACATCGCCTCTGAATTTTGCAACACTGATATTTCTCAGATGATCCTTTATATTTGCGTTTAATTTATAACGAAGTCCAAGTGTTGCCATTTCAAGCGCATCATTGGTATTAAACCTGTACCTTCCTTCTATATCATCTTTATTATAACCGCGGAATTGTCCTCTCAATCCCACAGCTAAGCTATTTGAGATATTATACTCCAGCAGCATTGACATTGGGATAACCATAGCATTACCTTTTGTATCTGTCACATCCCAATCCTCAAAAAGCACACCACCGGCTCCTTTCACTATGGGTTTTCCGTTTGATATCAGCGTTTTAACTCCTGATACCCAATCATCGTCCGTTTTTGTCTGATAATTAATTGTATGCCATGAGTAACCTAAACCTATATTTGCATGCAAAGCCCATCTCGTATTTGAATGTTGAAAAAAAGCTTTAATCAGATTAAATGATGTAAAAAAACCGGCATTATGCATATTCGTTTCAAAATTATAATAACTACCTGTTCCGGCTAAAGGCAGGTAATAGTAGTCTGCCCCAATACTCCAAACAGGAGTTAAATTATACTCCAGTAAACCGCCTAATGCTAATTTTGTTTTAGCACCCGGAACAACGTCTAAGGTATAACCTTTGTCTTGGGTCACGTCTCCATCAAAACGATTTAAACCACCTTCTATGGCGATTGACCATCTTGACCAATCCTGATAATTCTGGGCAAAAACCCCTAATGTCATCATCAGTGTAAGTGCGAGGATAATTGTTTTTTTCATAATTTATTATTTTTGATAAATATTTCAATAATTAACAACTCACAAATATAATACATTTTTAAAAAAAACAAACATTTTCTGCGTTTTTTTCTTAAAATATCTCTATTTGTCATTTTTTTTTCTTACCAATGCCTTGTAATTTCCACTTTTTTTGTAGCATCCATGGTTTTATTTCTGATTTCCACCTGTTGAATTACATGAGCAGCCAGGTTTCTGAAAGCCATCCCGATGATACTGTTGTCGTTGACAGCTGCAGGCACTCCGGTATCGCCGCCTTCGCGGATGGATTGAACAATCGGGATCTGTCCCAGCAGCGGGATTTTGAGTTCCTCTGCAAGGCGTTTACCTCCGTCTTTTCCGAAAATAAAGTACTTGTTTTCGGGCAGTTCGGCGGGTGTAAACCAGGCCATATTCTCAACGAGTCCCAACACAGGAACATTCACCTTATCGCCGGTGAACATATTTATCCCTTTTCGTGCATCTGCCAGTGCTACATCCTGCGGAGTAGTTACAGCTATTGCTCCGGTGATTCCCATGGTCTGTACGAGTGTAAGATGTATATCACCTGTACCCGGCGGAAGGTCCATTACAAAAAAGTCCAGTTCGCCCCAGTCGGCATCGGTAATGAGTTGTTTGAGTGCATTGCTGGCCATGCTTCCACGCCACACCAGAGCGCTTTCCTGGTTCACAAAAAAACCGATTGAGAGCAGTTTTACTCCGTATTTTTCAACCGGAATAACCTTCTGACTCCCCTCTTTTTCTTCTACATACGGTTGCTCGTTCTCCACACCGAACATTTTGGGGATGGAAGGTCCGTGAATATCGGCATCCAGCAATCCCACTTTATATCCGTGTGCTGCCAGCGCAATAGCCAGGTTGGAAGAAACGGTGGATTTTCCCACACCGCCCTTACCCGAAAACACTGCGATGATATTTTTCACCTGAGGAAGAATGGAAGAGGGTTTAGGTTTGGGCTGCTCTATGGTTGTAATGCTGATGTTTCCTTTGATATCCACATCCGAACTTATGTATGTAAGGATGGCTTGCTCAGCGGCTTTTACCACCGATTTGGCAAACGGGTCGTTTGGTTTATCAAATTGTATCGAAAAACTCACCTTTTTGCCGTCAATACGGATATTGTCCTGAACCATGCCTGAAGACACTATATCTTTGCCGGTGCCTGGATAGCGTACATGCTGAAGGGCTTCGAGAATTAAATTTGGGTAAATATTCATTTTTTATGGATGAACGGTAAATTGATATATTTTTTAAAAAAAAATCTAAACCCTCCTGTTGCGCTTGAAACTCCGATAGGAATCGGGCTCAATTTCAAAGTCAGGTTCGAGCAATTCGCTGTTTTTCAGGGGCATAAAGCTGATATATTTAATGGCAATTCCACGCTCCAGCCATTGTTGTTCATAGTAAGTTTTGATATTGAGAATAGGGCTTACCGATTCGGATGCATATATATCTTCCTGATAATCAACCACCGGGAAGCGGTTTGTTTTAACCATTTCACCGGTGTAAGTGAACATGAAATTACTGTCTGTCTTCAGGTGAATAACACCTTCGGGTTTCAAAAAGTTCAGATAGGAGCGAATGAAATTTGTGGCAGTAAGCCGTTTGCTGGTTTTTTTCATTTGCGGATCCGGAAAAGTTAGCCAGATTTCACTCACTTCATTCGCGGAGAAAAAATGGTGAATCATCTCGATGTTTGTACGGATGAATGCAACGTTTTCCAATCCGGATTTCAACGCTTTGGTGGCCCCTGTCCAGATTCTGTTGCCCTTAATATCTACTCCGATATAGTTTTTGTCCGGAAAGCGTTCAGCCAGTTCTACGGTGTATTCTCCTTTGCCGCAGCCCAGTTCGAGTACTATCGGATTGTTGTTTTTGAAAAACATTTCGCTCCATTTTCCCTTCCATTCAAATCCGTCGCCGGATAACAATACAGAGGTAGGCACCTGAAAAACGTGCCGGAATGTGTCCAACTCGGCAAATTTTGCCAGTTTGTTTTTTCCCATCTTATTTATTTTGAAAACATGTAAAAGGTGACAAGAATTCGAATCCTGAAATTTCTATTCGGATTTTTCTACTCTTATACCTATTTTATTGATTCCGGTGAGCAAAGAATCACGCATTCCATGCCGGATACTTATCTGATACTTCCCGCCTGAGGGGAACTGAACATTCTTCCTGATGAAAACAGGCAATTCCCGGAGAGCACCTGTTCCGTTTCCAATCCATTTTCCATATTCATCGGCCAGATAACATTCAATGGTATCGTGCTTCGGGATACTGTCTTTCATATCCTTGTAATCTATAAACATCCATAAATTCTGATAAGGATAAGTGCCGTAATGCCTTACGTGAAGGTAAATATTGAATTTTGAAATCGAATCTTTCACATCAATGTTGTAAACCTGCAGACTGTCCTTACTCCAGCCGCCAGCATCTACCGTCCTGTAATCGAAGTAGACTTCGTTACGATTGCAGGATGCGAGGATACCAATCAACAAAAAAACAGCAAGAATTTTATTTGCCTTCATTGTTTTTCGGATTATGGTTCGGTTTGGATTTATCGTTGTTGAATCGGGGTTTCAGTTGTTTTTTTCGGGGATTTTTACCCTGTTTTTTTTCAGTATCAAATCGTGTAAGACTATCCTGCCCCACCACGTTTTCATATTCGGTTGATTTCTTTTTTTCGACAGTCTGCGTAAGAAGTTCATCCGGTTTTTTGCCGTTTTTGTTCATGGCTATAATTTCTTTTGCTCTTTCGGAAGAGATAGTAACCAGATTGGATGCCATATTTCTGTCGGAAGAATAGGTAATGAGCCCTTTGAAAATATCCGTTTTGAAATGATAAAAAGTACCGTTTTTGGTTTCAAGTTCTATTTCACGTGAAGGCAGATTGCGCTGCGCATCCATGTAGCTGTCGAGCTCGTAGTTCATGCAACACTTCAGTTTGCCGCATTGTCCGGCAAGTTTCTGCGGATTGAGCGACAGGTCCTGATAACGGGCTGCGCTGGTGGATACTGTATTAAAGCTGGTAATCCAGGTGGAGCAGCAAAGTTCACGTCCGCACGGTCCTATTCCCCCAATTCTTCCGGCTTCCTGACGAGCACCAATTTGTTTCATTTCGATGCGCACCCTGAAAGTTTCGGCAAAAACCTTGATTAACTGCCTGAAGTCCACCCGTTCGTCGGCTATGTAATAAAAAATGGCCTTGTTGCCGTCGCCCTGAAATTCCACGTCGCCAATTTTCATGCTCAGATGAAGGCTTTCGGCAATCTGACGTGCTTTGATCATTGTTTCCTGTTCTCTGGATTTGGCTTCGTTGTATTTTTCCATATCCATTTCACGCACTTTGCGGTACACTTTTCTGATTTCGTACTTCGAAGTATCGATGTTGTTTTTCTTCATCTGAAGAAGTACAAGTTTCCCTACGAGGGTCACTTCGCCAATATCGTGTCCGGGAGATGACTCCACCGCAACTTTATCGCCTTTCTGCAGTTCGAGCTGTGAGTTATTGAGGTAATAACCTTTTCGGGTATTTTTAAACTGCACTTCTACCAGGTCTGTTTCTTTTATCGTTTCGGGCAGATCGCAGAGCCAGTCGTAAACACTTAATTTTTTGCCGGAAGCTTTGCTACAGCCTTTTTTATTCATGCAGCAGCCCCCGTTATTTAGTCTGTATTCCATGTATTCTTATATTGTTTGTTCGCCTAAGATTGATATTCCTGGTCGCATTTTGTTTTTATATTTATGTTGATTTCTTCAATAAAAACCGTCATTTCCTGTATCGGATTTCTACCTTTGCTATTATTTTCATTATCTTTTCAGCAGCATGATAACCTTGAGCACCAGGTCAAAGAAAACCATCTTTGCATTTACATTTTGTTCGATGTGTCGTTCGGCCAGCGAAAATTCCTGTACCAAATCTTCCACGTTTCTCTCGTTAATATATGGTGAGAAATTGCCTGAAAAGCCGGCTTCATAATCGGCCATGTAGTTCAGACCGGGCTGACTGATATTAAAGATGTAATTTTCACGAATCATGCGCTGAGCATACATAAGGAATTTTTTCTGCCTTTCGCGCCCCACCTCTGCAGCGGCCAGCACATCGGCCCATTTTTTCAGCGTTTTGAGTGAGTCATGGTCTTTTTTGTTGCCCACCATCCAGGCTTTTCGCATCAGCTCTTTGAACCTGTCAAAATTAAGTGACATTTCACCTGTTTCGGTCAGTAATTTTCGGGTTTTCAGGTAACTGCCCTCCGACACCCGGGCTGCATTACGAATTTCAGCAGCTTCGGCATCGGGATTTTCAGCCGTAAGTGCCGCAATAATTTCGTCCTCACCCAAGCGGGGAACTTTCAGGTGCTGTGTTCTGGATAGTATAGTCTGAATAATCGTATCGGGATTGTTGGATACGAGCAGAAAAACGGTAAACGCAGGCGGTTCTTCCAGAATTTTCAGCAATTTGTTGGCACAGGATTCGTGCATCAGTTCCGGCATCCAGATGATCATGACTTTGTAATCGGACTCATAGGTCTTCAGGCTCAGTTTTCGGATGATCTCGGAGCTTTCGCCGGAATAAATCATTCCCTGTTTGGCTCCGTCGCCGATGCGTTCGTACCAGTCTTCGAGACTGAAATATGCATTTTCAATATACATTTTTCTGAAATCGGGCAGGTAATCATCGCATATCACGGTGTTTTTGCCGGGAGGTTTTATCACCGGAAATACAAAGTGCAAATCGGGATGAGCCAGCTGACTGTATTTCTTGCACGAAGGGCAAACACCGCAGGCATCTTTATCTGTTTTATTTTTACAGCAAATGTATTGTGCAAAGGCAATAGCGAGCGAGAGCTTGCCCACACCCTCCGGTCCGTGAAGAAGCTGGGCATGGGGTATGCGTTTTTCCCTGACCGATCGGATTAAACGGTCTTTGGTGGATTGCTGAGCTATTATATCGCTAAACACTTGATTATCAATTTATAGTGCTGTCTGTTTGCATCGGTTTCCGGTGGAAGCGGAGTAATGCAATTTCTTTATAATGACAAAGGTACGAGAATAATTTTTTATTACATAAACTTGATTAAAATTTTAAGAAAACAAAAATGTGTGTTACATATTTCGTAGGCAGCGTGGAATCAGGGTTTTCGACTGTGAGAAACAAATAATAAAAGGCACGAAACCTTCTTTTATTTTTAAGTCATCAGCTTATTAAAAGTCAGTATTGTTTATCGAAAAAAAAATCCCGATACTCATGCATGAATACCGGGATTAAAAATAAACTATAAGAAAAAATTATTTCAAAATTGACAGAAAATTCGCATCAGCGAAATATTTTGCAAATTCAAGATCGTTGAGTGCTTTTTTGATGAGTGTACGATCCTGCTGTACGGCGCTGCGCAGATTGCTGTACACCGTATCGCGGTCGTTGGTGCGTGCTGCCAGTATGGCTCCGAGATACGCAGTAAGGGCATTCGGGTTTTTCACAGCAGCCAGCGTGTTTCTGGCACCGTTGTAATCGTTATTCAGAATCTGTACCAGGGCAGCATTGTTGGTGTTCGATCCGCGCATCACATTCAGTGCTTTGGTGTAATCTCCCTGAGCTATGTAGCTTGTTCCGAGTGCTGCATTCAGATTGCCAGCCGTGCCGGCTGACTTTCCAAAAAATGCCTGTGCATCTGTAAGGAGGCCTTTGCCCAGTTTCACCAGTCCAAGATTGAAGTTTGCATCGGGTGAAGCCGGATTGAGTGAAAGTGATTTCTCGAACAATCTTTCAGCTTCCTTCACGTCACCGTCATAATAAAGCATCAAACCCAGGTTGTTGTATCCGCGGGCATCTTCCGGATGAAGATCGATGAAATTTTCGTAGATATCGGCTTGTTCTTTGGTTGTGGTTGCAAGCGTTCCTGCATACAACAACTCGTTGGCTGTAAGGTCTTTAGGCGAAGTAGATGCCAAACTCATTATTTCGGCGTCGGATTTTCCGGTTACATCTACGGACATTTTGAGGCGTGAACGACGCAATTGCGGAAGAATTTCACCGGCGATGGACTGGAATGTCGATGCAAGGTTTTTGATTTCGCGTTCGCGCTGCTCGGGATCCTGATACATCGAAAGTACACGCAGAATCAAATCTTTATCCTGTATATTCGATGCTTCCATCAGTTTCTGGAAACCGTCCCAGTCTTCGGCAGTAAATTTACTGTCGACCGATACGTTTGCCTGAAGTTTTTTCAATTCTTTGTTGATGTAATCGGTCGTAACTTTTTGTCTTTTTTCTGCCAGGTTGGTATTCAGATCCAAAGATCCATCGGGAGAAGCATAACCAAGCACTTCGAGCGATGAAATTTCCTTGTTCTGAGCATCGCGGGCATCTTTCACTTTGGCAGAAAACTGTTTAATATCATCTTTGTTGAGTTCGCTGTTGCGAAGCTGTGCCTGCTGAATGAGGAAGAGAATATCGGCGTCCTGATTTTCCTGCGTAATGCGTTGAAAATTATCGGGCGAGAGCGCAGGCTGCAGTTCTTTGGGTGAGGTAGAAGCCAGATATGCTGTTGAAATAACTCCATCAGCAATTTTCAAAGCCGGAAGTTTATAGGTTTTTTTCTTTTGAGCTACGTCAAAATTCAAATAAAGTTCTGACTTTGCCATTTCGGGGTCAAACATGAATTTTGGATTCATTTCGTATGTACCACCGGCTTTGTAGCTAATCATTCTGTCGTTTCCTAGTACTTTTTCTCCCTGAAAAACGGCAGACTGAGCTTTTGTTTCCTTGTTGCCGTATTTGAGCACAGGAGTGACGGTAACAACCGCTTTTTTGTTGAAATATTTCTGAGGAAAAGTACCTGTTACTGTGGCATTCACCTCACCGGCTTTCATTTCGAGCGGATTGGGATTTGTTTTGATGTAAGCGGCATCCAGAGCCGTTAATTTTTTGCTGCATGATGTAAAAATGACAGCTGATGCGATTGTGACTAAAAATAAAATTTTCTTACTCATAGTGATCTTAAAAATAATTGGGTAATATAGTATTTGTTTTTTTATTATTCTTGTGCAAATATACGCCTTTTAAACCAATTTTTAACTTACTTTGCGTCGTGTTTTTTATATTTTTGATTTGCTATAATAAATTATTACAATTCGGCGTTGGTGAAAAATGAGAAATAAAATTCACTATTTGTACAAAATTTTCAAAACAGGCTTCGGTGTTCAAAAACTGCTCAACGTTGCGAAACTCGAACTCTCCTACCGGCTGTCGGTTTTCGGGATTCTTACCCGATGGAATGTATCTCCGCAGTATATTTCAATAGAACCGGCAAATGTATGTAACCTGCATTGTCCGGAATGTCCGGTAGGAATGCGCCAAACAGCTGTAAAACCTGTTTTTGCGGATTTGGCGCTCATTCATCAAGTGGTGGACGAACTTTCGTCGGCTTTGATGTACGCCACGCTGTATTTCCAGGGAGAACCATTGCTCAACAAAAATTTTACCGAAATAGTAAAACACCTGCACAGCAAAAATATTTTCACCGCTACATCGACCAATGCACAACTTATCGATGACAGAATGGCTAAAAATCTTGTAGAATCGGGACTCGACCGGCTGATAATTTCGGTGGATGGAACCACACAAGAAACCTACGAAGCATATCGTGCAGGTGGGAGTCTGGAGCAATCAATCCGTGCAATACAAGCGCTTACTGAATGGAAAAACAGATTAAAATCACCGTCGCCGCTGATCGAAATCCAGTTTCTGGTGCTGAAAACCAACGAACACCAGCTGGATGAAATGAAGAAACTGGCCAGGGAATGGAAAGCGGACAAACTGACTTTCAAATCAGCACAACTTTATGATTTTGAAAACGGACATGAACTCCTGCCCGAAAATAAAAAATATGCGCGTTACGAACTTCGTCAGGATGGAAAATACCATATCAAAAATACACTCAAGAACCGCTGCAAACGTTTATGGAAAGGAGCTGTAATCACCTCGGGCGGCGATGTGCTCCCGTGCTGTTTTGATAAGGACAGTCGGTTTGTATTCGGAAATCTGAGGAGTAAAACCTTCGGTGAATGCTGGCAAAGTGAGGCCGCTTACGGTTTCAGGAAAAAACTGCTCCAAAACCGGAAGCAATTCGATATGTGCCGAAACTGCACCTCTCCCTGACGTATTGCGGGCATTTACTTTTTCCCCCTTGCAAAATACATAACATTGGCAGGCGGACGTTTGTTGTGCAGTTCGTTTGCCATGAATTCCATGTAAGGCAGCGCATGTCTGAAAAACGCTTTATAACCTTCACATAAATAATTGAGGCCCGGTTCGCCATCCGAAGTTCGGGCAATGCGGTTCTTGGGACATTCGCCGTGACAAAACCGGAGCACATCACACTGAAGACACTGAGTCGGGAGTTTTTCTTTCTTATCAGCACCAAATTGAAGCTGCTGCTGCTGAAACATCATTTCGAATATGGTTTGATTCCGCACATTCCCGAGTTTGAATTCCGGAAAAACGTAATGATCGCAGGCATACACATCGCCGTTGAATTCCATGGCAGCAGCATGTCCACAAGTCTCAGCAAAAATACAAACTCCGGGCTGTGCGCCTACCATGTTGGCGAGCGTGGCATCGAAAAGCTGAACGTAAAAGTTACCAACATCGTATCTGACCCATTCATCGAATATTTCGATATAGAATTTCCCGAACTTCACCGGATTCACACTCCACGAAGCAAGCTGATAATCAATATTTTGGTCGGGAGGCAGCAGTTTCAGTCCATCGGTTCGCCCATCCGAAATCCGCTCCACAATGGGTGCAAACTGCATATAGCGGCTCCCGATTTCCTTGAAAAAGCGATATACATCAAGCGGAAACTGAACATTGTAATCGTTTATCACCGAGAGAGTGTTAAATTCCACCCCGTGTTTCTGCAGCAGACCCACCCCTTTCATCACCTCCGCAAACGTGCCTTTTCCGCCTTTGTTTTTTCGATATACATCGTGGCAATGCTCAGGGCCGTCGATTGAAATTCCGACCAGAAAATTATTATCTTTAAAAAAACGGCACCATTCATCGTTCAGCCTGGTACCGTTGGTTTGCAGCACATTGTCAATTTGCCTTCCCCTTCCGTATTTTTTCTGAAATTGCAACGCTTTTTTATAGAAAGAAATATCGCGCAGCAACGTTTCGCCGCCGTGCCACGTGAAAAGCACTTCTTTTACCGGCTGCGCCTCGATGTAGCTTTTGGTAAACATTTCTAGCACTTCGTCGGTCATCTCCATCTTTTTGCGATTCTGATAAAGTTTTTCCTTTTCCAGGTAATAACAATAGGCACAATCCAGGTTGCAGGTAGACCCGACAGGTTTTGCCATCACATAGGTTGGCAGTGAAAGCGGATTAAAAGCTATGGTCTTTGACATGGTCGGTTTTTAAGAAATGATTGCATTGTTTTCAAACTTCAGTGAGTTTGTAAAGGTACGTCATTTTTCTATTTTGAAATCATCCTGACTTTTTTTTAAAACAATAGAAAACATAGAATAATTTATACTTATTCTCATATATTCGGAAACATAGTGAAAAATATCTTCGATATTTTTAAACTATTGTTATCGAAATTAAATAAAACAGCACAAAAAATCAATAAAATAAGACTATTGTTCTCTATGATTTAAAAGTCGAGACGAGTTCAGCAAAAATACCGGTTGATACGTTAAAACTAATCCGTTTGATTTTCCACCTGTTTATCTTATATTTTTATATTGCAAAAATGCTTTCTGAAAGAAATAAAATTTCTATTTTTGTAAGACTTTCAAAAAAAAATCGACGCTATGAAAAAACTCATTTACACTTACCTTTTTGCCGTACTGATAGCTTTATTCGGCTGTACGGGCACAAAAAAAAATCTTCCGCGCGTAGCCATAGCCGGAATTGCCATCGAAAGCAGCACATTCTCTCCTGCCGTAACCGACGAAGCTGCGTTTCCACTTCGCGTGGGCGACAGTATTTTTTCGTACTACAATTTCTTTGTACCCGATTCGGGAGTAGTGCAGCGAGCCGAATGGCTTCCTACATTGCGTACTCACGCCATGCCCGGAGGCATAGTGAAACGGGAAGTGTATGAAAAACTTGTCGGACAGACACTTGACATGCTCAGAAAAGTACTTCCGCTGGATGGATTGTTCTTTGACATTCACGGTGCCATGAGCGTGCAGGATTTGGAAGATCCGGAGGGAGATTTCATTGTACGTATCCGCGAAGTGATTGGAAATGAAGTGCTTATTTCCACAAGCATGGATTTACACGGCAGTGTATCGCCCCGCCTGGCTGAGAACTCGGATCTGATTACCTGCTACCGCCTTGCTCCGCACGAGGATGCCATGATTTCGAAGAAAAGAGCTTTGACCAATCTGCTGGACCGGCTGGAAAACGGCAAAGGAAAACCGGCTTTCAAAGCCATTATCCCTGTTCCGATACTGCTGCCGGGCGAAAAAACAAGTACCCGGATAGAACCCGCAAAAAGCCTTTATGAACTTATTCCTACTGTAATTGATGGAGAAAAAGTAATAGATGCCGCTATCTGGATGTCGTATCCATGGGCTGACGAGCCCCGAAATCATGCGGTAGTGATGGCTTACGGCGACGATAAAGAAGCGGTGGGTAAAGCAGCTGAGAAACTTGCCAACCATTTTTGGAATGTACGAGATCAGTTTGAGTTTGTGGCTCCTACCGCGTATCTGCCCGAATGTATCGAAAAAGCGCTGGCCAGTACTAAAAAGCCTTTTATAATCAGCGATATGGGCGATAATCCGACTGCCGGTGGTGCCGGAGATGTGACCTGGACGTTGACAGAACTGCTTAAACGACCTGAATTTAAGTCAGAAAACGGGAAAACGGTTATTTATGCATCTATTCCCGATTCCGGATTTGTAAAAAAAGCTGTTGCAATCGGAGTCGGAGGAAAAATTGATGCCACAGCTGGTGCCCGGGTGGATAACCGTTATGCACCACCTGTGCGAATTGCAGGCACTATTACTGCCATTGTAAACGATGAAAAAGACGGAAACACTGTGGTTGTAGTGAAAACAGGGAGCGTCTCTGTAATCGTTACCAAAAAACGGAAGGCTTATCATTATGAAAGTTACTTCACACAGGCAGGGCTGAATCCGCGTGAAACAGACATACTGGTAGTTAAAATAGGCTATCTGGTGCCTGAACTGTATGATATGCGTGGCGATTGGATTATGGCACTCACTCCGGGAGGTGTGGACCAGGATTTGACTCGACTTCCCTACAAAAATATCCGGCGGCCTATGTACCCGCTGGATAAAGATATGGCTCAGCCGGATTTGAATGCTGAATTTGTTCCGCTTGCCGGCAAGTCGAAAAAATAAAATAAAGCACTACTGATATAAAAAAAATGGCGGAAAATCCAAACCGGGAGATCCGCCATATTTTTTTCAGTTTTTTGAATATCAGTTTTTTACCCAATGCTGAGTCCGCCCAATAACTCCTCTTTTATCCAGTGAACCACGCACTTTGAGTTTTCCAGTATTTGCATCCAGACTCACGTTGCATTTATACACTTTTCCATTGGCCGGATCGATAATAGTACCACCCGTAAGTGTTCCGTCTTTCTCTACCATATTGTTTAGTACGGTCATGCCAAGTACGGGTTTATCCTTGTTTTCACCTTCACATTCGGTACATTTTTTATTGGGTTCCTTGAAAAGTTTTTCAACTTTACCATAATATTTTCCATCTGAAGCTTTAAATATATTCACTATTGATTTTTCGCTTCCGTCTTTATCGTCAATTGTTTTCCATTTTCCAACAATTTTATACACCTGTGCCGATGCCGATACAGCTAAAAACATAAGCACAAATACCGATAAGAGTGTTTTTTTCATTTTAATTCGTTTTTTTTAGTTTATATTATCAGAATGACGAGTGCAAATATTGTCTGCAAATGAGAATTTCCTTTTTTTATACTCAAAAAAACAAGAACTTTTAAGAAAAAAAATCAGCAGATTCCAACCATTGAATCTGCTGATTTTTTTTTGGAAGAACTCCGGTTACTTTTTCAGTAATTTTTCCCACTCTTCCTGCTTAAATCCTACCAATACAGTTTCACCCGAAAGCAGAATGGGGCGTTTGACGAACATGCCATCCGAAGCGAGCATCTGAAGCAGTTCATATTCGGCAAGTGATTTTACCTTTTCCTTCATATTGTGTTCTTTGTAGAGCAACCCACTGGTATTAAACCACTTACTCACAGGGAGTCCGCTTTTTTCTTTCCAGAGTTGAAGTTCTTCGAAACCCGGATTTTCCTCTTTAATGTGCCGGTAATTGTATTTTATACCATTTTCCTTCAGCCAGTTTTCGGCTTTCCGGCAAGTGCCGCATGTTGGGTAACACAAGATTGTAATCATCGTTGAATTTTTATTTGAAGGCTCTGAAAATATCGTTACCGATGGCATAAACAAAGAGCAGCATCAGCAATGTCATACCAATCATTTGCGCTACTTCCATGAACTTATCGCTCGGTTTGCGTCCGGTAATCATTTCGTAAATGAGAAAAACGATGTAACCGCCGTCCAGCCCGGGGATTGGCAGAATGTTCATAAACGCCAGGATGATGGAAATGAGTGCCGTAAGCTCCCAGAAGCTGAGCCAGTCCCATGTGGCAGGGAATAGCTGACCGAGCGCCCCGAAGCTGCCGATGGATTTCACGCCTTCTTTGGTGAATACGAGTTTGAATTGTTTCACATAGCCCACGAGTTTTTGCACACCAATGCCTATGCCGGCGGGAATGGCTTCGAAAAATCCGTATTCAACCCTTTCGGTTTTCAAAAAATTACGCCAGCCTACTCCCAGTTTGCCGTCGGCACCCATCGTAAGTGTCGTTCTGTAAAGGGTTCCCTGCCGGTAGTAATCAAAAGAAATCTTTTTTCCTTTGTTCTCTGAAAATTCTCTGATTACCTCCTGCTGCATGTTGATAAGCTTTCCGTTGACTGCTACAAGGCTGTCGCCTTTCATCAGGGCTGCTTTGGAGGCGAGTGAACCGGTCACTACGGTATCAATGACAAAGGGCATCCGGTAAGTCATCACCCCTTTTTCGGATGCGAGTGCTTTCTGGGTCAGATTTTCGGGGATTTCAATTGTAACAGGCGTTCCGCTGCGATCCACAGTAACCGTGGTGGCATGGTCAATCAATATCATTTCGATGGCATCCGAGAGTTCGAGTGGTTTTTTGCCGTCGATGGCTGCTATTTTATCACCATCCCGAAAACCCGCATCAATCATTGTTTGAGAGAAACTCAGTCCGTTAGTGGCATTTTCAAGCGGAATGTATTCGCGCCCCCAGGTGAAGAGAATAACCGAATAGATAAAAAGCGCCAATACAAAATTGACCAACACGCCGCCTGAAATGATAAAAAGTCGTTTCCAAACCGGTTGTGTACGAAATTCCCAGGGTTTTGGTTCCTGAGTAAGCTGGGTTTTATCCATGGATTCATCTATCATTCCGGCAATTTTGCAGTATCCTCCGAGTGGAAGCCATCCGATGCCCCATTCGGTGGTTTCGGGATAGCGGCGCCAGTCGCCTTCGGGCAATTCGCTTTCGGGTACAGGTTCCATTACATGGTTTTTACCATTCATTAAGGGTTCGCCATTTGAGTCGAGTTTAATCCTTTCGTTTGGCAGTACATTCTGTGCAAAAAAGCGGATGTTCCATTTCCCGAGAATCTTTTTGGCTCTGATTAGTGAGATTTTCGGATTGAAGAACACGTAAAATTTCTCCACCCTTACTTTAAAAATTCTGGCAAAAGCAAAGTGACCCAATTCATGCAGCACTACTAAAATTGATAAACTCAGAATGAGTTGCGCCGCGCGTATTAAAAATGTTTCCATCTATTTTATTTTCTTTTTTTACTGTTTTCTTTTTTTTTAAAAAATATAATCAACTAACAATCAAGGTATTTTTGATTATTATTTTACATCTGGTTTATTTCCTTTTCTGTTATCTGCCGGGCTTCATCGTCGGTGAGCACATAGTCGTCGTAAGTTGGTTTTTTGATGAATGTGGTTTTCTGCATCACATTTTCAATAATATCACTCATTTGCAGAAATCCGATTCTGTTTTTCAGAAATGCAGCTACCACTATTTCGTTGGCGGCATTCAGGATACAGGGCATGTTTCCTCCGTTTTCCATCGCGCGGTAGGCCAGAGCAAGATTTCGGAACCTTTGCTGGTCGGGTTTTTCGAAAGTAAGCATCGGATACTTCATGAAATCCACCCTCGGAAATTCAGTTGGCAGTCGTTCCGGATAGGTAAAGGCATACTGAATGGGGAGCTTCATATCGGGCATGCCGAGTTGTGCCTTGATAGAGCTGTCGGCAAATTGCACCATGGAATGAATGATGGATTGCGGATGCACTACCACATCGATTTGATCCGGTTTCAGACCGAAAAGCCATTTGGCTTCAATTACTTCAAAGCCTTTGTTCATCATGCTTGCCGAATCAATTGTAATTTTTGCACCCATATCCCAGTTGGGGTGTTTGAGAGCCTGGGCCGACGTTACGTACCGGAGTTCTTCCAGGGTTTTCGTCCTGAAAGGTCCGCCCGATGCTGTAAGTATGATTTTCTCAACGGAATTGTCGCCTTCGCCTGCCAGACACTGGAATATCGCAGAATGTTCGGAATCAACAGGCAGAATCGGTGTTTTGTGTTTCAGCGCAAGCTCGTTGATGATTTCTCCGGCTACTACCAGGGTTTCCTTGTTGGCCAGCGCAATGGTTTTTCCGGCTTTTATGGCGTTGATGGTGGGTTTCAAACCGGCATATCCCACCATGGCGGTGAGTACCAGATCGATTGGTTCCATTTCTACCAACTGAGCAATGGCCTCTTTTCCGGCAAAAACTTTGACAGGCAAATCAGCAACTGCCTGCCTGAGTTGCAGATAATGACTTTCATTGGCAATGGCAACCACTTCGGGCTGAAATTCAACGGCCTGCTTTATGAGCATTTCGAGATTGTTGTTGGCTGTAAGCGCAAACACCTCAAACCGTTCGGGATTAGAGCGCACCACATCCAACGCCTGCGTTCCGATAGAACCGGTGGAGCCCAGAATGGCAATATTTTTCTTTCTGTCAGCCAATTTTTTACTTAATTTGCTCTATTTCTGAATAAATAATCCGATACTTTCCATTTAATACATTCACGATTAAAACCTGAACGTAATAACATCCTGCGGATTCACGGGAGTTCCCTTTTTCCACAATTCAAAATAAAAATGCTTGTTGGTCCCTACGTTTTCATCACTTCCGGTAATGGCAATGCTCTGACCTGCTTTAACGTAATCGCCAACATTTTTGAGCAACCGGGTGTTGTTTTTATAGATGGATAAATAATCGTTGTCGTGTTGCAGGTGAATAACCCATTGGTTGTCAAATGTATAACCGGCATATACCACCCTTCCTTCCAGTACACTTTTTACTGTTTCCTGAGGTGAGGTAATAATTGAAATTCCGAATTTCTCCTCTTTCGGATTAAACGTTGAAGCCACCACTCCCTCTACAGGCCGAAAGAAAACAAACACTTTTTTATCAGATTCTATCGTATTAATGGATCCGAGGTTGTATTTTTCGGTTTCTTCATACTGCTTTACAAACTCCGATTCTCTTTTGGACTTTTCCATCAGTACGGTTGCACGCTCTCTGATGGTAACTGAATCGAGTGATTTTACACTATCAACCGATGTGGTTTCAGAAATGTGATTTTTTAGTACCTGATAGTACGAGCCCATTAACTGCAACTGATTCTCCAGCGAATCAACACGAATAGATTGTTGAACGATAACTGCCCGATTACCGGAGTCTTCAAATCCGGGCAGATAATGCCTCAGCGGAGTTGCAAAAAAGATGAGAGTGAGGAAAATAAATGTGAGCAGAAAAAAACCGGTCACAAACAATACAACACTAATGCGTGATAAGCGGGTGTACCAGGTTTCTTCGAGCGTATTTTCGTTCACAATGGAGATACGATACTTAAACCGCATCTTTTCCATAAACTCAGCAAATATGTGTTTCAGCTGTTTTTTCATGCATCTGTTCAGTACAAAAATGCCCGCAAAGTTAGCTATTTTTAAGAAAATGAACAAAACATAAATATATAAGTATCCTTTATTTCGTTAATTATTTAAAATTCAGAAGATTATCATAAGCATCCCCTTTGCATGTTTATTCATTCATAAGATATCATGATTTGAATCTTTCGTTCCTTTGATTAAATTAATACAACTACTATCTTAAAAAAACAACACCAAGCAGTATAAAATGGTGATTATTATCTGATAAAAAAACTGATCTGAACCTTCATTGTGTTATTTAACATCCAGGTATTCATTTCGCCGGAATGAATAAAACAGCTCCATTTTATACTTTTTAAGTTGAAAAATGAATATAAATGCACCTCAATTAAAAGAAAATGTGTAATTTTGCAAAACTTTTTTGATGTGCAAATCATTTCTTTCAGACATATCATTTTCATTATCACACCCATATGTACAACAAGCCATTACAATTAATTCTCGAAGACGGTACAGTATTCGAAGGGAAATCTTTTGGTTACGAAGCACCTGCAGCCGGCGAAGTGGTTTTCAGCACAGGAATGGTCGGCTATACCGAAAGCCTTTCCGACCCTTCTTACCTTGGTCAGATTTTAACTCTTACTTATCCACTCATCGGGAATTACGGAGTTCCGAAAGAGGAAGTTCAAAACGGTATTTCTGCTTTTTTTGAGTCGGAAAAAATACAGGCAAGCGGTCTGATCGTTTCCGACTTTTCATTTGAATACAGCCATTGGAATGCTGTAAAAAGCCTGAGTGACTGGCTGAAAGAAAACAAGGTTCCGGCCGTTTACGGCATCGACACGCGTGAACTGACCAAACTGGTCAGAGAAAAAGGAACAATGCTCGGAAAACTGGTTTTCCCGGATCAGCCGGACATCCCGTTTGTCAATCCCGATGACGAGAATCAGGTGGCAAAGGCAAGCTGCAAAGAAGTAATCACCTATGGAAATGGCAATAATAAAGTTGTTCTGGTGGATTGCGGGGTGAAAAACAACATCATCCGCTGTCTGCTGAAACGTGATACAACGGTGATAAGAGTACCCTGGGATTACGATTTCAATACAATTGAATACGATGGATTGTTTATTTCAAACGGGCCGGGCGATCCGGCATACTGTGATATCACTGTGGACAATATCCGCAAATCAATGGAAACCAACAAACCCATCTTCGGCATATGTATGGGTAACCAATTGCTTTCACTGGCCGGGGGAGCCAAAACTTACAAACTGAAGTACGGACATCGCAGCTGCAATCAGCCAGTACAACTGATAGGTTCACAGCGGGCATTCGTTACATCACAAAATCATGGTTTTGCGGTGGACAACAACACGTTGAGCGCTGACTGGGAACCGCTTTTTGTAAATCTGAACGACGGCACCAACGAAGGTATTCGTCACAAAACCAAACCGTGGTTCTCCTGTCAGTTTCATCCCGAAGCATCTGCCGGACCAACGGATACGGAGTTTCTTTTTGATGTGTTTAGCCTCCTCCTAACCTCCTCCAAAGGAGGAGGAAAAAGTACTGCGATTAATGTTAACACTGTCATTCAAGAATATTTAACCTCATCTGATTTTTCTTCAAAAGGAAAAAAAAGTGACACTCCCGAAAACGCAACAAACTCTATTTCGCCCGGGTTCTCTCCCCTTTGGGGAGAATCAGTGAGAGGCCAGGTGCGTAAAGTACTTCTGCTTGGCTCCGGAGCTCTCAAAATTGGCGAAGCCGGCGAATTTGACTATTCCGGATCGCAGGCACTGAAAGCACTGAAAGAAGAAGGCATTGAAACCGTATTGATCAATCCGAACATCGCTACCGTGCAGACTTCCGAAGGCATTGCCGATAAGGTTTATTTTTTACCGGTTACACCAGATTTTGTTGAAAAAGTGATTGAAAAAGAACGTCCTGACAGCATTTTTCTGTCGTTTGGCGGTCAGACGGCTCTGAATTGCGGTGTGGCATTATTCAAAAATAAAATACTTGAGAAATACAACGTACGCGTACTCGGTACACCGGTACAATCCATTATTGATACCGAAGACCGCGAGATTTTCAATCAAAAGCTCGCTGAAATAGGAGTAAAATACATTCAAAGTGAAGCGGTTACCTCTACGGAGGAGGCTTTACGTGCAGCCAACGAACTCGGTTATCCGGTAATAGTCCGGGCAGCCTATGCCCTGGGCGGCCTCGGAAGCGGCTTTTGCGACAACGATGACGAACTGAGAACGCTTGCCACGAAGGCTTTCAATTATTCACCACAGGTTCTGGTCGAAAAATCGCTGAAAGGCTGGAAAGAAATTGAATACGAAGTGGTACGCGACCGTTACGACAACTGTATCACGGTTTGTAACATGGAAAACTTCGATCCGCTGGGCATTCATACCGGCGAAAGTATAGTAGTAGCACCATCACAGACACTTTCCAACAGCGAATACTACAAACTCCGTGAAATAGCTATACGTATTGTCAGACACATTGGCATTGTAGGCGAGTGTAATGTACAATATGCCTTCGATCCGTTTTCTGAAGACTACCGCGTTATCGAAGTAAATGCCCGGCTTAGCCGCTCATCAGCGCTGGCATCCAAAGCCACCGGATATCCGCTGGCTTTTGTGGCAGCCAAACTTGGACTGGGTTACGGACTTCCCGAATTAAAAAATTCGGTAACAAAAGAAACTTCCGCGTTTTTCGAACCGGCACTTGATTACATCGTATGCAAAATACCGCGCTGGGATCTGGCAAAATTTCATGGGGTAAGCCGCGAAATAGGTTCTTCGATGAAATCGGTGGGCGAAATCATGTCTATCGGACGAAGTTTTGAAGAAGCTTTTCAAAAAGGACTTCGGATGATACAGCAGGGCATGCACGGATTTGTCGGAAATAAAGAATTGTACACCAGCGAACTCGACAATGAACTGAGTACACCTACCGATAAACGTGTTTTCTATCTTTCGCAGGCATTCGAGCAGGGCTATACAGTGAACAGGATTTACGATCTGACAAAAATTGACCGCTGGTTTCTATACAAACTTAAAAACATCATTGACACAGCGCACCTGATTGAGAAATGTGCGGACAAAGAACATCTGCCCACAGCACTGTTCTCCAAAGCAAAAAAAATCGGATTTTCGGATTATCAGATTGAAAAACTGATTTACAAAAAACCAATGCCGAAAGACACCATACGCAACGAACGCATCAAACGGGGAATTGTGCCTGTGGTTAAGCAGATTGATACACTCGCAGCTGAATATCCGGCTCAGACCAATTATTTGTACCTGACTTACAATGGAGTAGCCAATGACACCCCCACTAATTCCCCAAAAGGGGGAGAATTAGTGCGGACGATGCATCATGAAACTCAAAACATCAACAACTCACCTCTTACATCCCCTCCTTTGGAGGGGCTTGGGGAGGCTGTTTCAGCCATTGTGCTTGGCTCGGGTGCATACCGCATCGGTTCGTCGGTGGAATTCGACTGGTGTTCGGTGAACGCTCTGAATACCATTCGTAAGGAAGGTTTGCGGTCGGTGATGATTAATTACAATCCCGAAACGGTGTCGACTGATTACGATATGTGCGACCGCCTGTATTTCGATGAACTAAGTTACGAACGTGTACTGGACATTATAGAACTGGAAAATCCGAAAGGAGTGATTGTTTCAACCGGCGGACAAATTCCTAATAATCTGGCAGTACGATTGAGCCAATCCGGAGTAAACATTCTCGGAACTCAGGCTGCTGACATCGATAATGCTGAAGATCGCCATAAATTTTCGTCGATGCTTGATCGGCTGGGCATCGACCAACCCAGGTGGAAAGAACTGAGCACGCTGGAAGATATTCATCAGTTTGTGGATGAAGTCGGATTTCCGTTACTGGTGCGTCCTTCGTATGTGCTTTCGGGTGCAGCAATGAATGTTTGTTCGAACAGAAGCGAGCTTGAACGATTTCTCACACTGGCTACAGAAGTGTCAAAAGAGCATCCGGTGGTGGTTTCTGAATTTATCGAAGGAGCCAAGGAGATTGAAATTGACGCTGTTGCACAAAACGGAGAATTGGTGGTTTACGCTATTTCCGAACATGTGGAATACGCCGGAGTTCATTCCGGAGATGCCACCATACAGTTTCCTCCGCAGAAAATCTACACACAGACAGTACGGCGTATCAAGAAAATTGCCCGCGAAATAGCCAGAGAACTTCATATATTCGGACCGTTTAATATCCAGTTTTTAGCTAAAGACAACGATATTAAGGTAATAGAATGCAACCTGAGGGCTTCCCGTTCATTCCCGTTTGTTTCCAAGGTTTTGAAAATCAATTTCATTGAGCTGGCTACACAGGTAATGCTCGGTTATGAGGTAAAAAAACCGGAGAAATCTGCTTTCGATCTGGACTATGTAGGTATTAAGGCTTCACAGTTCTCGTTCACCCGCCTGCAGAAAGCAGATCCGGTGTTGGGTGTGGATATGGCTTCTACTGGCGAAGTGGGTTGCATCGGAACTCATTTTGACGATGCATTGCTCACCGCCATGCTATCGGTGGGTTATCGCATTCCGGAGAAAAATATTGTTGTTTCATCCGGAAGCGCCAAATCGAAGGTGGATCTGCTGGATGCCTGTCGCCTGCTGGTACTACACGGGTATAATTTGTTTGCCACGGGTGGTACTCAGAAATTTCTGGAAGAAAACGGTGTAAATAGTACATATGTGGGCTGGCCCGACGAAGAAGGCGATTTGAAGGTAACAGATATTATAGCAAACAAAAATGTAGATTTGGTAATCAATATTCCTAAAAATCTGACGGAACGGGAATTGACAAACGGATATAAAATCCGCCGGGGGGCAATAGATTTCAATATTCCACTCATTACCAATGCCCGTTTGGCAAGTGCATTTATTAAAGCTTTCTGTAAACTGAAGAAAGAAGATATTGAAATTAAGCATTGGGGAGAATACTAAAAGCCCCACCAAACCTCCCCGAAAGGGAGGTTTTTGATTCAAAGAAACAAAATTACTGCTATTTTGACCGCTGTATTATTCCTCCCCTTTGGGGAGGCCAGGTGAGACCGCTGCCTTCACAAAATTCACAAATAGTGGATGCGGATGTATAACTGTGCTGCTATATTCGGGATGAAACTGTACACCTATATACCACTTATGACTGGTTAACTCAATGATTTCCACAAGATCCAGTGTATCGTTGCGTCCGCTGCAGGTCATTCCTGCTTTTTCAAATTCATCTTTGTAAGCATTGTTGAATTCATACCTGTGCCGGTGGCGTTCGCTGATTTCAGATTTATTATATATTTCATATACCTTGCTCCCTTTTTTCAGTTCACATTTGTAGGCTCCCAGTCTCATGCTTCCTCCCATATTCAGGATATGCTTCTGAGCCTCCATGATATCTACAATTTTGTGTGAAGTGGCCGGATCTATTTCGGTACTGTTGGCGTCGGTGTATCCGAGCACATTCCGGGCAAATTCAATACACATGGTCTGCATGCCCATACAAATACCAAAACATGGAATATTACGTTCACGGGTGTACTTCAGTGCAGCAAATTTTCCTTCCATACCACGCTGACCAAATCCGGGTGCAACAACTATCCCATCGAGTCCGGTTAGTTTCTGAGCTGCATTTTTATCAGTCAGGTCATCAGAGAGGATGAGTTTCAGCTCAAGTTTTTTATCGTTGTATGCGCTTGCATGCTTCAACGATTCAATGATTGACATGTATGCATCCGGCAATTGTACGTATTTTCCTACAAGCCCGATTTTTACAATCTGTGTTGCATTTTCGAGTTTTTCAACGAACAAAATCCACTCACGCATGTCGGCTTCGGGCGTTTTTTTCAGGTCGAAGTCCATCTTAGTAAGTACTACATCGTCCAGTTTCTCACGGTGCATATTGAGCGGTACTCGGTAAATGGTTGAGGCGTCTATGGATTGAAGAACGGCATGAGGCTCTACGTTGCAAAACAAGGCTATTTTTCTGCGCAAATCTGTCGGAATATCGTGTTCGGTTCTCAGGATCAAAATATCGGGTTGAACTCCCTGTTCCTGCAGCAGTTTTACAGAATGCTGCGTAGGCTTCGATTTCAGTTCGCCGGCAGCTGCTATGAAAGGCACATAAGTGAGATGAATGATCAGGCAGTCTTTACCCAGCTCCCATTTGAGCTGGCGAACGCTTTCGATGTACGGCAAACTTTCGATATCGCCTACGGTTCCGCCTATTTCGGTAATGACAAAATCAAAGTCCTTTTCACTGAAGGATTTAATATTTCGCTTTATTTCGTCGGTAATGTGCGGAATAATCTGAACCGTTTTACCAAGATAATCGCCCCGGCGCTCCTTGTTGATTACCTCCTGATATATACGCCCGGTGGTGATGTTGTTTTCACGATGCGTTTCCACCCCCAGAAATCGCTCGTAATGACCCAAATCCAGATCTGTTTCCTGCCCGTCGACGGTAACGTAACATTCACCATGCTCGTAAGGATTAAGTGTTCCGGGATCAATGTTGATGTATGGATCCAGTTTCTGAATAGTTACCCTGAAACCGCGAGATTGAAGCAGTTTTCCGAGCGAAGCTGCAATAATTCCTTTACCAAGAGATGAAACAACTCCACCTGTTACGAAAATGTATTTGGTAGTATCCATTTTTTTCGTTGCTATGTTTAATCTACAAAAATATAAAATAAGCCAGGAATTATTTTCTTTGTTTTTATTTTTTTGGTTTACTTATTACTAAATCTTACAATTTATATTATATTGAATGTATTTTCTGAAATATTTTTACCTGAAAACAACAAATAGTTTCTAACCGGTTTTTTTGCATTAAAATGACGACTCAGTATAAATTTGAAAAACACGAAAAAAAACAGTAAATTTGACATGTTAAATTTTACAGGAAAACATTCTCCGGAAATATGAAAAAAATCGGATTAATTACCGACACCCACGGGCTGCTTGACGAGCGTATTTACAAACATTTTGAAGAAGTGGACGAGATTTGGCATGCCGGCGACTGGGGTACAATGGACGTGGTAAATAAGCTGCGGGCTTTCAAACCGGTACGGGGTGTTTTCGGGAATGTGGACGGGCAGGATATCCGTATGACTTTCCCGAAACACAACAGGTTCAGATGCGAGGAAGTAGAAGTGTGGCTCACCCACATCGGCGGTTACCCGGGTAAATATGATGCAGAAGTAAAACAGGAAATTTACAAAAACCCACCGGCACTTTTCGTATGCGGTCATTCACACATACTGCGGGTGATGTACGACGAAACTCTCCACATGCTCTACATCAATTCCGGTTCGGCCGGAAAATACGGATTTCATCAGGTACAGACACTTATCCGGTTCGAAATTGAGGGAGATAAAATCCAGAATCTGGAAGTAATTGAGTTAAACCCCAAAATCCCTTTACTTCGATTACGCTCAGTAATGAATGGGACTTAAAACTGAGATTTTTTTGAATTTTTCTTGCATTTTCCCCAAAAACAACTAAAAAAGCCTCCCCTTGGGGTCCCGATAGCTATCGGGATAGAGGGGCTTCTTATTTCACTCCGTGCATGAGCTTCTGCAACCATTTGGATAGGCCGAAGAGAATAATAGCTGCTACGGCAGAAATTACCACAAAAATCATAAAAAAATCGAACAGGTTTGAAATTTCGACTCCGAAAAACATCCTGGATTTGCCTGCCTCAGGATATAATGTACTCAGCGCACCGGCAAATTTATTGGCCGTAGCCATCGAGAGGTACCACACACCCATCAGTAACGATGCAAAACGCACCGGTGCGAGTTTATTTACTATGGAAAGTCCGATGGGCGAAAGACAAAGTTCGCCCATGGTGTGGATAAAATAAAGTCCGGTAAGCCAGAGTACACTCACTTTCATACCCGGTTCAATGCCACGCACCCCAAAAGCGATAAGCAGATAACCCATCGAAAGCAGGAAAAGCCCTATCGCTTGCTTCACAGGCGATGCCGGTTCCATGTCTTTCTGACCAAGTTTTACCCAGAGTTTGGCAAAAACAGGAGCCAAAATCACCACAAAAACCGCATTAAACGACTGAAACCAACTCGCTGGCATCGTCCATCCAAGGATGTTCCGATTGGTTTGCTCTTCGGCAAAATAGGTAAGCGAAATACCGGCCTGCTCAAACGCCGACCAGAAGAAAATCACGAAAAAAGCAATGATGTAAATTACTCCGATGCGCTCACGTTCGATCTTAGAAAGCGATTTATCGGCAATAACAAATGCCGGAACAACGATACACATGGCATAAATGAACGAGCCAATCACATCGTAATCAGATGTAAACAGCAACAAAGCAAACAATCCGACAGCGCCCAGAATCCAGAATCCGATTTCCCTGAAAGTGAATTTCACAACCGGTTTAGTTTCATTCTCCAGCGTGTGTTTCTTTCCTGCAGGCACTACTCCAAGCGGCTTCCCGTCAGGGCCGATCAGGTATTTCTCTTTCTGCATCACATAGATAAGCAGACAGAGCACCGAAACCACAGCGGCAGCCAGAAATCCCCATTTGAAATCGGCCGGATTGCCCGTATCGCCTAAAAATCCACACACCAGCGGAGAAATAAATGCCCCGAGATTGACTCCCATGTAGAAAATAGTATAAGCCGAATCGAGCCTGCGGTCACCGGGTTCATACAGCTGTCCGACAAAGGTGGAAACATTCGGTTTGAAAAAACCATTGCCAAAAATCAATGCTCCCAATCCAATGTACATCAGCCATTTAGCTAATTCCACCTGCTGAAAATTGAGCGCACTTAAAAACATAAAAAGCTGTCCGACCACCATCAACACGGCTCCCCAAAACATCGAACGGCGCATGCCCCAGTATTTATCGGCCACATATCCGCCAATAAGCGGCGTGAGATATACCAAACCCGTATAATTGCCGTAAATAACCGACGAAAGCTCTTTGTCCATAGCCAGCGCCTTGATCATATACAGTACAAATAATGCCCGCATGCCGTAGTAACCGAAACGCTCGGCAATGGCAACGGTATAGATAAAATAGAGTCCTTTCGGATGTTTTTGAGCGATAGATTGTGACATTCGGTGCTATTTACGAATTAATAATTTACAATTTACGATTGGGAAGTGAGTATTTTTCAAAATTCAATAGTTTTTTCTCATCACCACACTTACACTTTCCACATCACCTCCGAGCGGTGGATTGAGTTTGGACAAGCGTAAATTCAGGTGTAATATTTGAGGAAAATTTTCAATTAAAGCATCGAGAATGCGCCTTGCTGCGTGTTCAATCAGGTTGGAAGGAATTTCCATTTCACGTTTCACCACATCATACACTTCCTGATAATTCAGCGTATCCTCCAGTTTGTCTGAAATTTCGGCTTTCTCAGTATCCAATTCCATGATCAGATTTACTAAAAACGTATTTCCATCCCGCTTTTCAAAATCCAGGCAACCGTGGTAGGCGTGGAATTTCATGTTTTGTAAAGTAATTGTTGACATATCTGCCCCTAACCCCTAAAGGGGAATTATTTCTTATAGAAATTATATATTAACCAGCCCAAAACTCCCCCTTTATGGGGTTGGGGGGCACTTACTTCATCACATAATGCGCCAGCACTTTCTGCACTTCGTACACATCCACCGAGCGCGTGAAGTTTTTCCGGATACTTGGATGCTGTTCGCTCGAAATCCATATTTTCAGTTCTGCCTCCAGGTCGAATGTCCCTGCAGACTCGATGCTGAAACGGGAGATACTCTTGTAAGGTACGGAGAAATACTCCAGTTTATTTCCCGTAACGCCCTGTACATCAATCATTATCATACGTTTGTTGGTAAAGATAAATGTATCGCGGATCAATTTGAAACCCAGTTCGATCACTTCGTTTTCAATCAACAGTTTACTGTACTCTTTTTCCAGTTTTTCTCTGTCAATGGATCCGGCATTGCCCATAAGTGCTGAAAATATTCCCATTTTATAGTTAATTGGTTAATTGGTTTATTGGTTAATTAGTTTATTAGTTTATTAGTTAACTAGTTGACATCAAATTGGCACATTAGCATATTGGCACATTAGCACATTAGCACATTGGCACATTAGCATATTTTTCCTCTCATCAACCCTTTATCTAAAAAGTGACCAATAAGTTCCATCGTCTCTTCTTCATTTTCCTTCCTCGGTGTATGAGCCGCATCCGGAATTACCTTTGCAATTACCGGAGCTGTTATTTCCTTCTCAAGCACATGCAGCTGTCCGATTGTGTCAAAAGGATCATTCTCACCCCGAAATGCCAGCACAGGACACCGGATATTTTTCAGTATGGGAACGATGGTCCAGTCTGCAAAAAAATCACCCAGCCACGCTTCGTGCCAACGACGGAAAAGCTCTGCCGTTTTTTCTCCGTGATATTTTCGGAGTGACTGAAGTAACGAATTGGTAAGGGCTTTATCACGGCTTTCGCGCACGGCGGCTTTTCCTTTTTCTTCCACAAAGCTGTGAGCTCCTTCCACCATCACTGCCTGAATACGTTCAGGATACAGTGCAGCAGCTATCAAAGCAATAGTTCCTCCGTCACTGTGGCCGTAGAGCATCGCTTTTTTTATTTTCAGTTCGTCCATCACATTGATCAACTCATCGGCCGATTGGTGAAGATAGTATTTTGTGCGCGGATCGGGTGCAAAAGGAGATGATTTTCCGTATCCACGGCGGTCGTATATCAAGGCATTCAGACCAAATAATTCCGATATTTTTTCCGGAAAATTCTCCCACATTTCTACGCATCCCCACGAATCGTGCAGAAAAATGAGCACAGGTTCATCCTGATTTTCTGAGTATTTCAGCAATCTGTAGAATAATTTGTATTCTCCAACATTCAGGAAGTTTTCCAATTCCATTTTTCGAAATAAATAAGCATGCAAAAATACACAAATTGGCTCAATTATGGATATTTCCGAAAAAAATTTACTGTTAAGCATTTTTTCGAGTAAATTTGCAGTTGAAAAATTAATTTCTTCTTTAGATAAACCGGATATGGGCATAAAAATAATTATCGATAAAAATATCCCTTACATCAAGGGTGCGTTGGACAGGAAAGCCGAAGTTGAATACCTGACATACAAAGAGATGACGCCGGATGCAGTGCGTGATGCTGATGCACTCATAATCCGTACACGGACTAAATGCAACCACGATTTACTGGATGGTTCCCGGGTGAAAATCATCGCTACAGCCACCATCGGTTACGACCACATTGATACGAAATATTGCAATGAAAACGGCATAAAATGGGTAAATGCACCCGGTTGCAATGCACTTTCTGTGACTCAGTACATGGCTTCGGTACTCATTCATTTAGCCGAAAAAAACAACTTCGATTTAAGTTCAAAAACGCTCGGGATTGTAGGCGTGGGAAACGTCGGTTCACGAGTAGCTAAGTTGGCTGAAGGCTTTGGAATGCAAGTACTTCTGAACGACCCGCCTCGTGCACGCGTGGAAGGCAGTCATCAGTTTGTAAGTTTGAAAGAAATTGCTGAAAACGCTGATATTATAGCGTTTCATCCGTTTCTGAATTTTGAGGGAATTGATAAAACCTTCCACCTGGCGGACGATGATTTTTTCAGTTTACTTGCTCGCAAACCGATCATTATCAACGCATCACGCGGTGAAGTAGTTGAAACTTCTGCTTTGAAAAAGGCGATAAAAAATGGCTTGATCTCAGATGTGGTGCTGGATTGCTGGGAAAATGAGCCGAATATTGACCTGGAATTGTTGGGAAAAGTGGTTATTTCCACACCTCACATTGCCGGTTATTCTGCCGACGGCAAAGCAAATGCCACCACACAAAGCGTGCAATCGGTAAGCCGTTTTTTCAATCTTGGATCAGATAATTGGGAACCAAATGCGTTACCTGACGGATTGAAAGGAGATTTCAGCGTTCTTTCCTTTACAGAATTTTTCAAAAAAACATATAACATTCTTTCTGACAGTGATTTGCTAAAATCCTCACCTGATACCTTTGAGCAACAGCGCTCCAATTATCCTGTTCGTCGGGAACCGAAAGCTTATAAAGGGAATTTACCGGAAGGATTTGAGGAGAAGTTCGGAGTGTTTTTTTGAATCCTTAGTACAAGGCACTGTAATACTTAAGATGAAGAACTGGTTTGTATTTTTATTCAGATTGGTAATTTTATGAAATAAATCGAAAATCAATGAAAATTAAACATATAAGTCAATCAAACAGTTATGATTTTCAAAAGCGACACGAATGTGTTTCCATTAGGAGAGTAGTGGGCGTGTTTATGCTGTTTTTCAATATTCTCCTTGTTGCCCAAAATCCTGTTAATGGTTTTTTTAACAACAATCTTCACCGAAACGCCACTATCAGCCTGTTGGTTAAGGATCTGAAAACTGACAAGGTGCTAAACAGCCATCGGGCCGGGAATGCCGCCACTCCTGCTTCTACCGTCAAACTGATAACTACCGCAACAGCTCTGGAACTGCTTGGTGCTGATTATCAGTTCGTCACCACACTGGAAATTGATGGAAAAATCACTGCCGACAGTATTCTGAATGGAAACCTCTACATTTCGGGTAGCGGCGACCCCACGCTGGGTTCTTCAAAACTCGGTGACACCGGATTTCTGACCGGTTGGACTGCTGCAGTGCGAAAAGCCGGAATCAGGCAGATAAACGGCGATATCATTGCCGATGCTTCGGCCTATGACACCGAAGGTGTGAATCCGAAATGGATATGGGAAGATCTTGGAAATTACTTTGCAGCCGGCGCTTACGGCCTTTCATACAAAGACAACACCTTTGAAATGGAGTTGAAATCGGGAGCAGTTGGTACTACGCCTGAAATTGTAAAAATCACACCAGATATCCCCGAACTGTCCTTCAAAAATTACCTGAAAAGTACGACCATCGAGTTCGACAGTGCTTATTTTTACGGAGCACCGTATGAAAACCAACGTAGCATCTACGGCGAAATTCCGGCAAACAGACCGGTTTTTCGTATAAAAGGTGATATTCCACGCCCTGGATTGATTTTGGCACGCGATTTTTTATGGAAACTGAAATCGTCCGGCATCTCTGTCAGCGGAAAAGCCACAGACGAATTTCTTTCGGTAAACAGAAAAGTGATTTACACTCATAAATCACCTGTTTTAAGCTTGATAATCAAAGAAATAAATACCAACAGCAACAATCATTATGCCGAGCACCTATTCAGACACCTGACCCTGAAAAACGGAAAGCCGGTCACTACCACCGCGGCTGTAAAACGTATCAGGAATTTCTGGCAGTCGAAAGGATTACCGGTGGATGAACTTTTTCTGTACGACGGTTCGGGATTATCACCTTTAAATGCCGTTTCGGCCAACTTTTTTGTAAGTTTGCTCAGTTATATGGATAAATCCGGAAACAGCGCAACATTCAAAGCTTCACTGCCCATATCCGGAAAATCGGGAACATTGAAAAATTTTCTGAAAAGTACTCCACTCGAAGGGAAAGTAGCAGCCAAAAGCGGGTCGTTTACCATGGTTAAAAGTTACGCCGGATACATTCAAACAAACGGCAGAAAAATAGCTTTTGCCATCATTGTAAACAATCCAAACTCAAACTCACTCACACCAACCACCCGCAAAATAGAAGAATTTCTTATAAATGTATCAAAATGAGAGAATCAAATTACTACATCGAAACCACCGAATCAACCAACAGTACGCTGAAAATACTTTCCGACAAAGAATCGCTGCCCGAAGGTTATGTGGTTTACACCGATTTTCAGACAGCCGGAAAAGGTCAGCCCGGTAACTCGTGGGAATCGGAAAAAGGTAAAAATCTGCTCTTCAGCATCTTGCTTTTTCCGCAAAATATTCCCATTCAAAGTCAGTTTATTCTCTCTCAGATTACCTGTGTGGCCATCAAAAAAGTGCTGGACGAATACACGGACGATATTTCCATCAAGTGGCCTAACGATATTTACTGGAAAGAAAAGAAGATTTGCGGAATTCTGATTGAAAATTCTTTGTTACGGGATAAAATCAATAAGTGCATCATCGGAATCGGACTGAACATCAATCAGGAAGTATTTGCAAGCAACGCTCCCAACCCTGTTTCATTAAAGCAAATTACCGGAAAGGAAATGGATCGTGAAAAAATTCTTTTTGATATCCACAGCCAGCTATTCCATCTATACCAAAACCCGGATTTTGAGAATATTCAGAAAGAATACCACCGGAATCTCTACCGAAAAGATGGATTTCACCCCTACAAAGATGCACAAACAAAAGAGCATTTCCTGGCTCGTATCGAAAAAGTGGAGCCGGACGGGAGATTAATTCTGATTACAGAAGCCGGTGAAAGAAGAGAGTATTATTTTAAAGAAGTGGCCCCCTCTAAATCTCCCCCGAAGGGGGAGACTTAAAGAGTGGATTATAGAATTTTTTATACAGTTGCAATTTAAAAGTCCCCTTTCGAGCCTGTCCCGTACTTGTTTCGGGAGGGATTTAGGGGGCTTTTATATTTCCCATTGCTCCAGACTATCCACGAGATCATCGAAGCATTTGATTTTGGATTTTGCTTTTATATCGGCTATTTGTTTATCCATCGCATCGTTGTAGCTTTCGGCAGGAACATCGCGAATGATTCCCAGTGCAACGGGCATTTCCGGACCTTTCATCATGGCCAGTTCCCATTGCAGTGTCGGATTTGGGTTCCGGGCATCGTGTACCAGGATATCGGCTTCGGTAATGCCGTTTTCACCTATTGTTACGGCTTTCAGCTGTCCGTTTTCAAGGATAAGTCCTTTGTCGTTTGCCACTCCGTAAATCATCGGTTTTCCGTGTTCCAGAAATACCATTTTATCCGGTCGGGTATTCTTCTCAGCCAGCCAGTTATGTGCTCCATCATTGAAAATGACGCAGTTAACCAGACATTCAATAATTGAAGTGCCTTTATGTTCTGCAGCCGCAAGCATCACCTGCTGTGCGTTTTTCAGATCCACATCGAGCAAACGGCCGAAGAATGTTCCACGGGCTCCGAATGTGAGTTCTGCGGGTCGGAATGGTTCTTCGATAGTGCCGTAAGGAGAAGATTTTGATACCTGTCCTTTCAGCGAAGTTGGCGAAAACTGTCCCTTTGTGAGACCGTAAATCTGATTATTGAAAAGCAATACGTTGATATCAATATTTCTTCTCACACTGTGAATGAAGTGGTTACCTCCGATGGCAAGGCAGTCGCCGTCGCCGGTAACCTGCCATACTGTAAGTGCCGGATTAGCCACTTTCACGCCTGTAGCCACGGCAGCTCCGCGACCGTGAATGGTGTGGAATCCGTAACTGCTCACGTAGTAAGGCAAACGCGAGGAACATCCGATACCGGAAACCACAGCAATTTCATGCGGAGGAATACCCATTTCGGCCATCACTTTGTGCAGGCTGTTGATAATAGCATAATCGCCGCACCCCGGGCACCAGCGCACTTGTTGATCACTTTTAAAGTCTTTGGGAGTATATTCTAATTTTACAGCTTCCATAGCAGTCTATTTTAAGATGATTTCGAATTGTTTTTCAAGTTCCGTTACGGTAAAGGGCTGACCTTGCACTTTGTTGTATTGCAGGATATTCAGACCGGGAATTTCAGCGCGCAGGTAACCGGCAAACTGCCCGGAATTGAGTTCGCATACTACTACTTTTTTAAATTTCTTCAGAACTTCTTCGGTGTTTCGCGGCAGGGGATTAATGTAATTGAAATGAACCATTGCCACATTTTTACCTTTTTTATTCATCGAAACAACTGAACTCATCAGGTGTCCGCGCGTACTTCCCCATCCAACAATGAGTAAATCAGCATTTTCGTTACCGAAGATTTCCAGATCGGGAATCATGTTTTCCACTCCTTTTACTTTGGCGGCCCGTGTTTCCACCATCTTCTGATGGTTTTCGGGATCTGAGGAAATTCCCCCTTTGTAGTAGTCTTTTTCCAATCCGCCGTTGCGGTATGCAAATCCTTCTGTTCCGGGTACAGCCCAGTAACGCACTTTGGTGTCTTCATTGCGCGTAGTGGCATTGTAGCCTGTCAGGTCAGCCGGTACGTAGTTGGGTTTGATTTCAGGCAAATCAGCCAGTTTGGGCAACCTCCAGAGTGAAGTACCGTTTCCTAAAAATGCATCGGTAAGCACGATAACGGGTGTCATATATTCCAGGGCAATTTTGGACGCCATGAAGGTATAGTGAAAGCAATCGTCGGGTGTTCCGGGAGCAATCACCACCACGGGGCTTTCGCCGTTCCGTCCGTGTAATGCCTGAAGCAGGTCGGTTTGCTCGGTTTTTGTGGGCATACCCGTAGAAGGGCCGCCACGCATTACATCAATCACCACGAGTGGTAATTCAGCCATTACAGCCAGTCCGATTGCTTCGGACTTCAGCGCCAGGCCGGGGCCTGATGTATTCGTAGCTGCCAGACATCCGGCAAATGAAGCGCCAATGGCTGTGGTAATACCTGCAATCTCATCTTCGCACTGCATCACTTTCACTCCCAGATCCCGGCGTAGCGCCAGTTCCTGCATAATATCAGAAGCAGGAGTAATGGGATAGCTGCCCAGGAAAAGCTGCAATCCGGCTTTTTCGGCAGCTGCAATCAGTCCGTAGGCTGTAGCCGTATTTCCCGAAATACTGGTGTATTTTCCCGGGAGCGTAGAGTCAGAACGGACAATCGAGTAAGTTGAGATTGCTAAATGCAGGTTGTTTCCGTAGTTAAAGCCGTCATTCAGCACTTTGAGATTGGCTTCGAGTACGGCCGGTTTTTTTCTGAATTTATTATGAATGAAATGTTCGGCTTTATCCATCGGGCGGTTAAATAACCAGCAAATCAGACCAAGAGCAAACATGTTTTTACTTCTCAGGATATCCTTATTGTCCAGTCCGAAACCTTCAAGACTTGTCTGGGTGAGGTTGGTTAGCGGAGTTGGCACTAAGGTTATTGTTTCAGAGACACCCAGTTCAGTGAACGGATTATCGGTGGCGAAACCGGCTTTTGTCAAGTCATTTTTTTGAAAGCTGTTTTCGTCGTAAATAATTGTTCCTCCCTTTTTCACTTTCCGGATGTTAATTTTCAGTGCTGCGGGGTTCATAGCTACGAATACGTCTGCTTCGTCGCCCGGAGTATATATTTTTCCGGAGCCAATATGCACCTGAAAACCGGAAACTCCTCCCAGTGTACCTTGCGGAGCGCGAATTTCGGCAGGATAATCGGGGAATGTTGAAATCTCATTACCGATTTCGGCAGAAATGTTTGAAAACAGTGTGCCTGTAAGCTGCATACCGTCACCGGAATCACCTGCAAACAATACAACGACATTGTCCATTTCTTCAACGTTAATGTTTTCCATATAACTATTTTTTTTCGATTTTAGATAAATTCAAAGTGATAAAATCCTTTATTCTTAAATAATTGCAAATTATTATATTAAAATTGTCGGACATTCTTGTCTGGCTTCTTTATTGTTCAAAAAATTTACTACTCAGATTTTTTTATATTCCGGTAATTCGCGTTAATTTGCCTAAATTATTGTAATTCGTATGTTAGAAATCCGCATTATTTGGCGTGCGGGGGAACGGAATCACGTCGCGGATATTGGCCATTCCGGTGACGAACAGCAGCAGACGCTCAAATCCAAGTCCGAATCCGGCATGCGGTGCGGTACCGAACCGGCGGGTATCCAGATACCACCAGATATCCTTTTCGGGCACTCCCATTCCGGCTGCACGGGTTCTGAGTTTTTCGTAATCTTCCTCGCGTTGCGATCCGCCGATGATTTCACCAATTTTCGGGAAGAGCACATCCATGGCACGAACGGTTTTTCCGTCGTCGTTCAGTTTCATGTAGAAGGCTTTTATTTCCTGCGGATAATCGGTCAGGATGACCGGTTTCTTGAAATGCTGTTCAACCAGATAGCGCTCGTGTTCGGATTGGAGGTCTGTTCCCCATCCTACACGGTATTCAAATTTATGACCGTTGGCAACGGCTTGTTCCAGGATTTTAATCCCTTCGGTGTAAGTGAGTCGTATGAAGTCATTTTCCACCACAAATTTCAATCGCTCAATCAGTTCTTTATCATACATTTCGTTCAGGAAATTCAGATCGTCCTGACAGTTATCCAATGCCCACTTCACGCAATACTGGATAAATTCCTGTGCCAGCTGCATGTTTTCCTCTATTTCGTAGAAAGCCACTTCCGGCTCAATCATCCAGAACTCGGATAAATGGCGTGGTGTGTTGGAGTTTTCAGCCCGGAACGTTGGTCCGAATGTGTAAATTGCCCCGAGTGCCATAGCGGCCAGTTCGCCTTCGAGCTGTCCGGAAACGGTCAGATTGGCCGGGCGTCCGAAAAAGTCGTCGGAATAATCCACTTTTCCTTCGGGGGTTTTAGTCAGGTTTTCCAGGTCCAGTGTGGTCACCTGAAACATTTGTCCGGCACCCTCGGCATCCGAAGCTGTGATAATCGGGGTGTGAAAATAGAAGAAGCCGCGATCATGGAAAAATTTGTGAATGGCGAATGCCATCTGATGGCGAATGCGGAAGATGGCTCCGAATGTATTGGTTCGTGGACGCAGGTGTGCTATTTCGCGAAGAAACTCGAGCGTGTGTCCTTTCTTCTGAAGGGGGTAGGTTTCAGGATCGGCCGATCCGTAAATCAGCACTTCGTCAGCCTGAATTTCCACACTTTGCCCCTGCCCCTGCGACTCCACCAGACTTCCGGTAACACTGATACAGGCTCCTGTGGTGATGGGTTTGAGATATTCTTCGTCAAAACGGCTTAAATCAACTACAACCTGAATGTTTTTTATTGTGGAGCCATCATTTATGGCTATAAAACTTACGTTTTTGTTTCCCCGGCGGGTACGAACCCACCCTTTGACATTTACTTCTGATCCAAACGCTGTACTCTTCAGCGCATCAACAATTTTTGTTCTTTGCATAAAAAAATAAATCTTTGATATAATGTGTTTTGAACTGCAAAATTAATACTTTTAAATCATTAAACTAAATTTATTCGGAATAAAAAAACACCTGCTTTAGAAACAGGCGCTTTATTAACATATTTTTGCGATTTGACAAAATGTCATCTTTTCTAATATGAAAATTGCAGTTAATTCAAATTAAAACTTTCAATTAGTTTGTTATTTCTTCTTTACCGTAGTTTTTTTCTTCACCGGTTGATCGTTGATACTTCCGAGCATGGTCATGGCACAGCGGAATCCGATGTCGTTGGCCGATTTATCCTGATCGAGGTAACGCCTCGTAGCCGGATTGAGCCAGTACGAACGGTCTTTCCACGATCCGCCTTTGTAAACACGGGTTTTGTTCGTGATTTTAGGCGCCAGCACATCGGTGGGATCCAGTTGTGTGTTATTCCGGAGTGCCCTTTCGCCTTCAGGATCGGTGTAAAGCTTGAAATCTGTAACCAGTTGATTCGATCCGTCTTTGAATCCGCGTAAATCCTCGCTGGGCAGCACTACGTAGGCTACTCTTCCGAGCGAATCGATTTTCAGGTTATAATTTCCGTTTTCATCCTTGAAATCAGCCAGGTACGAGCGGTCAACGTTTCCACGGAAAGGATTATATTCGGCTACATCCTGCGAAGATGAAGAGCGATATACATCCATTACCCATTCGTTTACATTTCCGGCCATGTTGTACAGCCCAAAATCATTGGGTTTGTATTCGTTTACAGGTGCAGTTGTAGTGTACTTGTCATTCAGGTCGCCGGCAGTGCCCATCATATCGCCCCGTCCTCTCACGTAGTTTGCCTGCATTTGTCCCTGTTGCTTTCCTTTTTCTGAGTTACGCAGCTGATCACCCGTCCAGGGATAAATCCGGCCTTCTGGCAGCAATCCGTTTTTTTCGGCTTTCAGGCCATAAGCTGCAAATTCCCATTCGGCTTCAGTAGGCAGCCTGAAATTCGGATACATCAGTCCGTCGCCCATATCGGCTTTTCTTGTAGCTCCAAATGCATTTTTGAGCGGCTTGGGTCCGGGTTTCGGATTGTAACTGCGTTGCAACAGGTATTTATCCGTATTGAATACAAAGTTTTTTGTGATCGAATCCAGGTTGTTTTCTTTCTGAACATAAGAGAAATCGGGCTCAGCCAGCACTCCGGCTCTTACGAGTACGAGTTCGTTCATTCTGTCGGTACGCCACTGGCAGTAATCCATGGCCTGCTCCCAGGTTACCCCTACCACCGGATAATTGTTGAAAGCCGGATGTGAATAATAGCGATCCAGATAAGGTTCGTTGTAGGTCATCGGATCACTTGATTTATCCACATTGGGTCTTGCCTTATCTACCAGACGCGGAGCGGTAGCACCGAATACCACCTCCATCCAGTGAACGTATTCCCGCCAATTCAGATTGCTCACCTCATACTGATCCATGTAGAAAGAGCCTACCGACACTCTGCGGGTGAGGTTATTGCGCTGAGCGGTCATCATGTCTGTTTTTTCGCCCATCATAAAGGTACCGCCCTCCACTACCACCATTCCGGCGGGAATTTGCGGTCGATAATTTTCATGGGCTGCAAATCCCGAAGAGGCATATCCGTTGGCTCCGGTGAAATTTTCGTTTTCATAGGTCCATCCGGTAGCTGTAGATACAGTCGAATTTCTCGGAGGTTTTGATCTTGCTTTTCCTTCGGCCGAACCGGTTCGGGATGCACAGGAGGTTGTAAGCAAAATAGCTAAAACAAAACCAGCCAGTTTAACAACGTTCATTAATTTCATACAATGTCTATGATAAATAATAAGTTATTTTTTATGAAACAGATGCATCATTTCTCCCCGTTTTTTTATCGGAAAGTAATTCTGACGTTTACAGTCAGTTGTTTTTGAATGCTTTTAAATAACTCAAATTAAACAGAAAACGTATATTTTATTATAAAATTTTTAATAATTCTACAAAAACAGAGCGAAAAAGCGTTTATTTTCTTACTTTTGTAGAGCATAATTCTAATGTGAAACGCATTTTTATCAAACATATTTTGTGATTTCTAATGAGTTCCATCCCTTTTCAGTTAAATTTGGGCGGTAAATTGTTTGATTTGTCAGAACCGGCAATTATGGCCATTGTCAATGTGACTCCGGATTCATTTTACGGTTTGAGCAGGCTATTTACCGAAAAGGATGTGCTGAACCGTGTAGAAAATGCACTGAAAGAGGGAGCTTCCATGATTGATATCGGGGCCTATTCCACCCGTCCGGGAGCAAGACACATTTCCGAAGCGGAAGAACAGGAAAGGTTGCGTGAGCCCCTGAAATCGGTCAGGAAACATTTTCCGGATGCCATCATTTCGGTAGATACTTACAGAGCCGGCGTGGCACGCTGGGCGGTAACCGAATGTAATATACAGATTATTAATGACATAAGCGGTGGAACGCTGGACGATTTAATGTTTGAAACAGTAGCCGATACGGGTGCTGCGTACATCCTGACCCACATGCGCGGCACACCTCAAACCATGCAACAACAGACCGTGTACGAAAATATGCTTGCCGAGATACTGGAATTTTTCTCTAAAAGAATAGCCAGGCTTGTACATCTGGGTGCTAAGGACATAATCATCGATCCGGGATTTGGATTTGCAAAAACGCTGGATCAGAATTATGAGCTACTTGCCAAAATGAGCTATTTCAAACAACTGGAATTACCCATTCTCTGTGGTGTCTCGAGAAAATCGATGATTTACAAACTCCTGGATTCCAGCCCTGAAGAATCGCTCAACGGCACTACGGCACTGAATATGCTGGGTCTGCTGAACGGAGCAGATATCCTGCGCGTTCACGATGTGAAAGAGGCTGCAGAAGCCGTAAAGATTTTCGGAAAATACAAATCGTATCAACCTCAATCATAAACCCTGAATAGCTGATGGCATTTAATATCGGATTGAAAGACATAATAGATATCATCCTGACGGCTGTTCTGTTGTACGGCACATTCAAGGTTTTGAAGCGCTCGGGTGCTTCCACTGTATTTGTCGGGGTGATGACCTTTGTAATCGTTTGGTTCGTTGTTTCGCAGGTGCTCAAGATGGAACTGCTTGGCGGTATTTTCGATGCGGTAGTCAATGTGGGTGCATTTGCGCTTATCGTGCTTTTCCAAACGGAGATTAAGCGTTTCTTTTCGCGTGTGGGATCCAGCAAAAACTGGGGCATCCTGAATTATTTCAAAAAATTCTTCAAAAACACCGAAAGTGAGCAAACCAAAACCGATTATGACCTGGTTCAGATAGTGCTCGCCTGCCGCAATCTATCGAAAACCGCCACAGGTGGAATTATCGTGCTTACGCGCGAAAACGACCTGCTGTTTTTCACCCAGACAGGCGAAACCGTGGATTCACGAATCAGTTCGCGGCTGATCGAAAATATTTTTTTCAAAAACAGTCCGCTCCACGACGGAGCATTAATCATTTCCAACCGCAGACTATCTGCTGCAGCCTGCATTCTGCCTGTTTCGAGCAACCAGAACATACCCAAAAGACTCGGATTAAGACACCGGTCAGCACTGGGGATTACCGAACAGTCGGATGCTATCGCCATTGTGATTTCTGAAGAAACCGGCCATATCTCTTGGGCTGTAAACGGAAAACTAACCATCAATGTAAAACCCGAAGAACTGGAACATTTCCTCTCCGAAGAAATGAAAGATGTTAAATAGCTGACTATCATGATATTTTCAAGAAAACAAATCCTGCTGATCGTTCTTATACCTACTATCTCATTTTGCCTGACTTCACCTGCATCAGCACAAAATGTGCACAACATTCAGGTGTTTGAGCAGATGAATATTCAGTTCAATCCCGGATCAATTCCCGACGGAGTGAATGAAACCGACGGTATAATCCGGCTGGGGAACGGACGGATAGCCATTAAAAAAATCAGTATTCCGGTTTTCAAACGCAATACTACCGCCATTGTCAAAATCACCCTCACTTCAAACGGCGATCCGTGGGACAAATCCGGTTCTTGCTTCATTATTCCGAAAACTTCAGCTATCAACATGATAAATATTGCTGCCGGAAAAACAAGTTATCCTGCAGTTGACACCACGAAACTCGAAAAACTCGTCGGAATTACAGCTGATAGCAATTATCAGCCAACGGTGGAAATCATGCGGTTCATGACTCCGTTCGGAGTTGGACATTTCAGCGGAACGAACGACTCAGTTTCAAAAAAAAGAATGCCGGTTTATATCGACGGATGGGCAAAAGAAGTGGTGTGGAAACAGGAAGTGAGTGATTTAATACCGCTGCTTTCGGGCGAAGTTTACGTAGGAATTTACATCGATACATGGACAAAGGAAGGATACAACGTAAGCGTGGAAATCGATTTCAGTGAAAGCAAAATCAAGCAGGACAAAATGCCCGGAAGATACGTAGAACCACTTATCAATACGGTTTTCTACCTGGGGCAGTCCATCCCGGATATCTTTTCACGCAGGGATGTATCTATCCCGTTTACCATTCCGAAAAAAGCAAAAAATATCCGTTTGAAATACATCGTAACCGGTCATGGCGGACATTCCGGCGGTGATGAATTTGTGCAGAAGGAAAATATCCTCTCGGTGGATGGCAACGTGGTGTACCGCTTCGTACCCTGGAGAAACGACTGTGCCTCATTCCGCAGGTTCAATCCATCTACCGGTGTGTGGCTGCAGAAAAGAACGGTAGCTTATATTTCACGTAACGGACGTGCCGAAAAAGAAATCGAAGAACCTCTCGGTTCGTCTGATTTATCGCGCTCCAACTGGTGTCCGGGAAGCGATGTTACTCCGGAGATTATTCCGTTGGGCGATTTGAAGGCCGGAAATCACACACTTACCATTTCCATTCCGGAGGCACAGTCGTCGGTGGGCAATGAACTGAATCACTGGCTGGTTTCGGCATATCTGGTGTGGGAATATTAGTTTATAAGCTATAGTAATCAGTTAATAGTCAGCGTTTTGTCAGATATAAAAAAAAACATAATCAACTAAATTGACAATGAAAATCTTACTTATCGGATCGGGAGGACGGGAGCATGCGTTGGCGTGGAAAATAGCTCAAAGCCCGAAACTCAGCAAACTATTCATTGCTCCGGGAAATCCGGGCACAGCAACTATAGGTACCAATCTCAACATCCATGTTTCCGACTTTGAGACTGTGAAGCAGGCTGTGCTCTCAAATCAGATTGATATGGTTGTGGTAGGACCCGAAGATCCGCTGGTAAACGGAATCGTTGATTTTTTTGAAAATGATGCCGCACTGAAAGCAATTCCCGTAATAGGTCCAAACAAATCGGCTGCCCGGCTGGAAGGTAGCAAGGATTTTTCCAAAAAGTTTATGGAAAAACACAACATCCCCACAGCCAGGTATAAAAGTGTTTCGATTGCGAATCTGGCAGATGGAATCGATTTCATAAAAACCCTGAAACCACCTTATGTACTAAAAGCCGACGGACTGGCTGCCGGAAAGGGGGTTCTGATTATCAATGAGCTAAACGAGGCTGTAAACGAACTAAAACAAATGCTGGACGGCAAATTCGGCAAAGCAAGTGATACGGTGGTCATCGAAGAATTTCTTTCGGGAATAGAATGTTCTGTTTTCGTGATTACCGATGGCCAAAACTACCAGATCCTGCCAGAAGCCAAGGATTACAAACGGATTGGCGAAGGCGATACAGGCCTCAATACCGGCGGAATGGGCGCCGTGTCGCCGGTAAACTTTGCCGACAAAATTTTCATGCAAAAAGTAGAGGAGCGAATCATCAAACCTACCATTGAAGGACTTCGAAGCGACGGCATTACTTACAAAGGTTTTGTGTTTTTCGGGTTGATAAAAGTGAACGATGAACCTTACGTAATCGAATACAATGCCCGGATGGGCGATCCCGAAACCGAAGTGGTGATGCTGCGGCTCAAATCTGATCTGGTGGAACTGCTCGAAGGGGTGGCAAATGAAAACCTCAATGAAAAAACGGTAGAATTCGATACCCGTTCTGCTGCTGCCGTAATGCTCGTTTCGGGTGGTTATCCCGAAGATTACACGAAAGGAAAAATCATTACAGGCCTGGAAATGGTGCAGGGCAGCATCGTATTTCATGCCGGCACCAAAGAAAAGGACGGAAACATCGTAACAAACGGTGGACGGGTCATTGCCGTCAGTTCGTATGGAAATGATAAAAACAATGCCCTGGCTGCTTGTTACAAAAATGCCGGAATTATCGGTTTTGAAGGGAAATATTTCAGGAGAGATATTGGATTTGATTTGTGATTTACAAATTACACGAATTGGAACGAATTACACGAATCAGATGAGTGATGTTTTGAAAAAAGAGATAAAATTAAATACATTTTTTTAGATTGTAACATTTAAAATATCTCCTTCGGGGGATTCAGGGATAAATTCTTATGGCAAAAATACTGGTGATAGACGACGAACGAAGCATCCGGAATACGATGAAAGACATTCTGGAATTCGAAAAACATAAGGTTGTACTGGCCGAAAACGGTCGCGTGGGATTGGATACAGCACTCAACGATGAATTTGACCTCATCTTTTCGGACATCAAAATGCCGGAAATGGACGGCATGGAACTCCTCGACCAGTTCCTTGAAAAGGGATTGGAAGTTCCTGTGGTGATGATTTCAGGGCATGGAAATATCAGCACAGCAGTGGAATGTATCAAAAAAGGCGCCTTTGACTTTATCGAAAAACCCATCGACCTCAACCGCATGTTGGTAACCGTGCGCAATGCGCTGGATAAAAACACGCTGGTGACCGAAACCAAAACACTGAAAAAGAAAGTGGCTTCCAAAAACATGATGATAGGGAAATCCGAAGCCATCGAGCGGGTACGTGAAATGATAGGTAAAGTCGCTCCAACCGATGCCCGGGTAATGATTACGGGCGAAAACGGCACCGGGAAAGAAGTGGTGGCACGCCTGCTTTACGAAAACAGCAACCGCGCACAATTCCCATTTGTGGAGGTAAACTGTGCTGCCATACCTTCAGAGCTGATTGAAAGCGAACTTTTCGGACATGAAAAAGGCTCGTTCACTTCGGCTCATAAACAACGAATCGGAAAATTCGAACAAGCCGACAACGGGACCATTTTTCTCGATGAAATAGGCGATATGAGCCTCTCGGCACAAACCAAGGTGCTTCGGGCGCTGCAGGAGAATGAAATTACACGGGTGGGTAGCGATAAGGTAATAAAAATCAACGTGCGGGTTTTTGCAGCTACCAACAAGAATCTGAAAGCGGAAATCGAGAAAGGCAATTTCCGCGAAGACCTCTACCACCGCCTCAATGTCATCCCAATCCACGTGCCATCGCTCAATGAGCGCAAGGAAGACATTCCGCTGCTTGTCGATTTTTTCACGGAGCAGATTTGCACCGAGCAGGGCATTCAGCTGAAATCGTTTGATTCAAAAGCCATTAAATCGCTTCAGGAACGCGCCTGGCGAGGTAATATCCGCGAATTGCGCAACGTGGTTGAACGGCTCATCATTCTGGGCAACCAGAAAATTACGAAAGAAGATGTGGAAAGATTCTCGTAACAGGCCCTGCCAATTCCTTCAAATAAAAAGGCTTAGGAAAAATCGTTAAAATATTACACAAAAAAAACACAGCTCCCATGAAACAAGTTACAGAACTTAGAATAGCCATTACCAACGACCATGCCGGTTTTGAGTTGAAAAAAAAGATATTTGACTACCTGCAAAATCAATCGCCGCTCAAATTACAGGATTTCGGCTGCCAATCGGCCGAAAGCTGCGACTACCCTGATTACGCCCATCCGATGGCTAAAGCTATCGAAAAAGGATTATTTGATTACGGAATTTCAATTTGCGGAACGGGAAACGGCATCAGCATGGTGATGAACAAACATCAGGGAATACGCGCCGCGCTCTGCTGGAACGAAGAAATTGCCCGCCTTGCCCGCCTGCACAACGATGCCAATGTACTTTCACTTCCTGCACGGTTTATAACTGAAGAACAGGCACTGGCGATGATTGACGCTTTCTTCACTACCGGGTTTGAAGGCGGCAGACATCAGAGAAGAATTGATAAAATAGCGGCCCCCCAACCCCCTAAAGGGGGAGTTTAAGAGTGGTTTGCGAATAAAAAAGTGATTTAATTTCATTAAGAGACGAAAGTAATTACACATCCCCTTTAGGGGCTTGGGGTGGTTTGTTTCTTAAGAGTTTTAGTAAACAATGTCCTTCATACCACCTTTTCATATCACAGAAAAAATTGCTAATCTGACTGCTGAAATAGCTGAAAAGTATTCTTCGGGCTATGGAAGACTTACAAAAAAAACAGGATGTCGGAATAAATGTCGGTACAAATGTCGGAATAAATGAAAACGAGATAGTGCAACTTATTCAAAATAATCCCAAAATCACTGCATTAGAAATTGCTCAACATCTCAATATTACAAGTCGGCAAGTGGAACGCTTAATTTCTTCAATGAAAAAAAAGAAAATCATTAACCGTGAAGGTTCGAGAAAATCAGGCGAATGGAAAATTATCACATAAACAAAAACATATTTAACAACTAACTGTTATTTTCTTCCTTCGGGGAGTTTAGGGGCTAACTTATGACTGAAATATCAAAATACGGTGAATTTGGATTAATCAAACACCTGACCGAAAAAATTAAATTACAAAATCCTTCATCGCTCAAGGGTGTTGGCGACGATGCTGCTGTGCTGGATTACAAGGATAAACAAGTGCTTGTAACGACAGATTTACTACTGGAAGGTGTTCATTTTGATTTGATTTATACTCCTTTGAAACACCTGGGTTACAAAGCTGCTGTTGTCAATTTTTCCGACATTTACGCCATGAACGGACAACCGAAGCAAATAACTGTTTCGCTGGGTGTTTCCAAGCGTTTTTCGGTAGAGTTTCTGGAAGAACTTTACAGCGGAATACTGCTCGCCTGCGAAAACTACGGTGTCGATCTGGTGGGTGGTGATACATCTGCCTCGCTTACAGGTCTTACCATCAGCATCACCTGCATTGGCGAAGGCGAAAAAGACAAAATCGTGTATCGCGACGGAGCCGGAGAAAACGACCTGATCTGTGTTTCGGGAAATCTTGGATCTGCTTACATGGGATTGCAGCTGCTCGAACGCGAGAAACTTGTTTTCGAAGGTCAGCAGGAAAACGTCCAGCCCGATTTCAGCGGAAAAGAGTACATCCTGCAACGCCAGCTCAAGCCCGAAGCCCGCAAGGACATCATCGAAAGGCTCGCTGAAAAAGGCATCCAGCCTACGGCAATGATGGATATTTCTGACGGATTATCGTCGGAGTTGATTCATATCTGCTCACAAAGTAATGTAGGCTGCCGTGTGTACGAAGATAAAATTCCGATTAATATGCAGGCAGCTGTGATGGCCGAAGAGCTGAATATGAACATCGTTACGGCGGCACTCAACGGCGGCGAAGACTACGAACTGCTTTTCACCTGCAAACTCGAAGATTACGAAAAAATCATAACACTCGAAGACGTGGGTATCGTGGGACATATCACCAAACCGGAACTGGGTATGAATCTGACAGGACGAAACGGCGAGGAAATTCCGCTGAAAGCACAGGGATGGAATTCACTGGAATAGCTCCCTGAACGTTTTTAGTGAACAACAAATACCTTATCATTTGACCATGAAAAAATCATTTATTCTTCAACTGCTGATGGTTTCTCTGCTTTTTTGCATACCGTCAGCCGTTGCACAATACAATATTATTCCACAGCCCAACAGCATCAAAGCCGGTGAAGGATACTATCAGCTGTCAAAAGCAGCTGATATTCAATTCTCTGACATAACGAATAAATCCCGTCGCCGGTTAACCGACTACTTGATTGGCGCGGGATTCTCCATCGGAACCGGAAAAACAGCCGTTTCAAAAATCAGGCTCGAAGTCGGTCAACAATCACAATTCCCTGAATCGGACGAAGGTTACCGGCTCGTGGTAAATCCTTCGGAAATAAATATTTCAGCCCGCTCTGAAACGGGATTATTTTACGGAATTCAGACCCTGCTTCAACTGATTACAGCCGACCGCACCGTCCCCTCCGTTACAGTTTCCGATTTTCCCCGCTTCCCGTATCGGGGTGTTCACATCGATGTTAGCCGTCATTTTTATTCCATCGATTTTGTGAAAAAGCACCTGGACATGATGGCACACCTGAAAATCAACCGTTTTCACTGGCACATCACCGACGGACCTGGCTGGCGACTCGAAATCAAAAAATATCCTCTTCTCACGCAGGTAGCTGCCTGGCGTACCCACCAAAGCTGGAAAGACTGGTGGGCAACCAATCCCCGAAAATACACCGATATTCGCAGCGGTGAGAAAGCTTACGGCGGTTTTTATACCCAAAAAGAAGCCCGCGAAATAGTACAGTACGCTGCTGAAAGGCACATTACGGTCATTCCCGAAATAGAAATGCCCGGACATTCGGAAGAGGTGCTGGCTGTTTATCCGCAGTTGGCCTGTACCGGAAAGCCTTACACTCAAAGTGAGTTTTGCATTGGGAACGAGCAGACTTTTACTTTTCTCGAAAATGTACTGAAGGAAGTGATGGCCATTTTCCCATCAGAATACATTCACATCGGCGGCGACGAAGCCGACAAAAGCCATTGGAAACAATGCCCGAAATGTCAGGCACGGATGAAAAAAGAAGGGCTGAAAGACGAAAACGAGTTGCAAAGCTATCTGATAAAAAGAATTGAGAAATTTCTACAAAAACACAACCGGAAATTGCTTGGCTGGGACGAAATACTGGAAGGCGGACTGGCTCCGGAAGCTACCGTAATGTCGTGGCGGGGCGAAGGTGGCGGTATTGCAGCTGCCAAAAGCGGTCACGATGCCATTATGACTCCGGGTGAGTTCATGTACTTTGACAGCTATCAGGCCAATCCCGACTCGCAGCCCGAAGCCATGGGCGGTTTCCTGCCGCTTGAAAAGGTGTACAGCTACAATCCTGTTCCAAAAGACCTTACAGCAGATGAAACGAGGCACATACTGGGTGTACAGTCCAACCTGTGGACCGAATATATCGGTTCGGAACAGCATGCCGACTACATGCTCTACCCGCGTGTGCTCGCTCTATCGGAAGTTGCCTGGACAAACTCCGGAAACAAAGACTGGTACGATTTCAAACGAAGAGCCAATCAGAAAATTCCGTTCCTGCAAAGCAAAGGTATCAATACATTCACGCTCTCCGACGAAGTGGCATTTGCTCACGCGGTGGACACGCTGCAAAAAGCAGTTCTGGTGGTACTCTCTACCGAAAAATACGGCGTGGAGATTCGCTACACCACAAACGGTACCGTACCCAACTCATCATCGGCTCTTTATGAAAAACCTATTTTAGTCAACGATTCGGCTAAAATTGTCGCTCAGCTTTTTGACGGAAAGAAAATGATCGGGAAACCGGTCAGCCAGCGATTTGATTACCATCTGGGTATCGGAAAAAAAATGATTTACAACATTCCAATGAATAAATACTACCCGGCTGCCGGTGAAAAATCACTGATCGACGGCCAGACGGGCGGACTCTCACACGGCGACGGACGCTGGCAGGGATTTATGACCGGAGGAATGGACGTAACGATAGATATGGGCAGGAAAACATCGCTGAAATACATCACAGCACGCTTTATGCAGAGTCCGGGACCCTGGATTTACTTTCCGAAGGAAGTGGTGGTTTCCGTTTCGGATGATAATAAAACATTCACGGAATTAACCAGGGTGCTGACACCTTACGATACAAAGACACCCGGAACAGTATTTCATCATTTCGGGTGGAGTGGCAGCACGAATGCCCGCTACATTCGCTATCAGGCACTTCCAAACGGAATAAAAGGCGGTTGGGTTTTTCTGGACGAAATTGTGGTGTGGTAAAAGCCCCCTCCAACTCCCTTCCCGCCTTGCAGGATAAACTCTGTGGGAGAGAAAGAAATTGGGAATCTGCATGCCTGGTAAAAAATCGATAACTGCACCAGAAGTCCCCCCTCGGGGGATTTAGGGGACTTTTATTATACCGTTATCTCTCCGCACAAATCCGTTTCCATCAGTTTTTTTACGGTTTCAATATCGTTGTTTTCGCCGAGCAGGTACATCAGCTTGGCTATGAGTGCCTCGGTGGTACTGTCGTATCCGCTTATGACACCAGCATTGATCAGGTTCAGACTTGTTTCGTACAATCCCATTTCTACCGTTCCGGTGCTGCACTGCGATTTGTTTACAATGACTATTTCCCGTTCGGCGGCGTTTTTCAGCGCTCGATAAAACCAGTCGAAACGGGGTGCATTCCCCGCTCCGAATGTTTCGAGCACTACCGCTTTCAGCCCCGGAATGCTCAGAATACCCTGCACGGTGTGTTCCGTGATGCCCGGATAGATCTTCAGAATGGCTACGTTGCGGTCGGTTTTGGTTCTCACCTTGAGTGTGGTGTGAGAGACGGGCTTACGGATGTAGTTGGGGAAATATTTGATGTGTACGCCGGCTTCGGCCAGAACGGGATAGTTGAACGAAGCAAATGCGTTGAAATGTTCGGAATTCTGTTTCGTAGTCCGATTGCCTCTGAAAAGCTTGTCTTCGAAAAACAGGCACACTTCGGGCACCATGGCATCGCCGTTGGAGTGAGCAGCGGCAATTTCCACCGCGGTAATCAGGTTTTCTTTGGCATCGGTCCGCAATACGCCAATGGGAAGCTGTGAACCTGTAAAAATGACAGGTTTGCACAAACCCTCGAGCATAAAACTCAGCGCCGAAGCCGAATAAGACATCGTGTCGGTACCGTGCAGCACCACAAATCCGTCGTAAAGACTGTAATTGTCCTTGATAGTCATGGCAATCCGTTCCCAGGTATCGGGCCCTATATCCGACGAATCGACGAGCGGCAACAGGGGAATACCGTGAATATCGATACCCAGATTGCCCAATTCAGGCATCAGCTTTTGCATCGATTCAAAGTCGGCGGGACGAAGTGCACCGGTTTCCGGATTGGCAGACATGCTGATGGTTCCGCCGGTGAATATCAATAAGACAGAATTTTTAATGCTCATAGAATTTTTGCAAGTAAATTCAACGCAAAGATAATTGTTTTTTAATATTAAACTATCATTTTGTCATTTTATTACCAGTCAAATAACTGATATTTTTAGAGTTGGTCTGCTTCAGTAGCAACCAGTGTTATTGCATTAAAGATCCAGAGGAAATGTTTTTAGCATATGTAGAATGAAACCGGGCAGAAAAAAATATGTATTTTTGCATTCTCTTCTCATTAAAAAGAAAAAGACATCATGCGAATTTTCCTTATCGGTTATATGGGGTCGGGTAAAACCACCATCGGACGGCTTGTGGCTGAACGGATGAATATGAACTTCACGGATATGGATGAACTAATCGAAAGGAAAGCCGGTAAATCCGTATCTGAAATTTTTAGCGATCTGGGCGAAGACAAGTTCCGTGAACTCGAAAGAAACTGCCTGCTGGAAGTTGCTGGATACGAACAGACAATCATTTCCACCGGAGGTGGCGCACCTTGTTTTTTTGACAATATGGAGATCATGAACTCCCTGGGCGATACGATTTATATCTGTCTGACACCAAAACAACTGGCTTCGAGGCTACGTACTACCAACTTGAACAACCGTCCCGTGCTGGCAAGTTATCAGGGCAACGATCTGGAGAAATTTATCGCATCCACACTGCAAAAAAGGGAAATATTCTACAATCAGGCTAAAATCAAAATAAGCGGTACCGACAGCCAGATTGCTGATAAAATAATAAAACACCTTCAGGGTGAATTTTAAACTACTCTCCTGGATTTTTCCCCGTTTTTCGGAATTTCTTTATATAAAATCAGTTTTTCGATAGTATCTTCTCATCGGTTTTGTCCTGACCTGCTTTACTTACCGTCATCGGTCAATATCATTCTGATGAATTTATGTGCCTTAATACTTCCAGTGTTTTTGTTAATAAAGTTTTCATCACCCGCGCTTTCTGTGAATTTATGTTAATCATCACAAAACAGAGTACAATCTATTAAAAAAACACAGTAATTTTGCATCGTTGTTTAGACAACCATTAATCAATCAACTATCATGGTACAATTACAGAACGATGAACTATTTGACATCCTGGTTGGTAAAATCTCCGCCACCATCAACCGAACCTTTCTGCGCACATTTACGGCTGAAGGTATTGATATCTCAATTGAGCAGTGGACAGTACTGGCCTGTTTATGGAATAAGGATAAAGTAACTCAGCAAACACTTTGCAGCCTGACAGCAAAAGACAAACCAAGCATGACAAGACTTATCGACAAACTTGAAAGGAGCAACCTGGTAACACGTGTTTCCGATCATAATGACCGGAGAATAAATTTAATTCATCTTACGAATAAAGGTTGTGCTTTGGAACAAAAATCAACTGAACTGGTTCAGAAAATTGTTAGTAAAGCGCTCAATAACATCACGGATGAAGAGCTCAATATCAGCAGAACTGTTCTAAAAAAAATAATTACAAATTTACTCTAGTTTTTTTGACTATTTTGTTGCATAGACAACTATTATTTATTTAATCAAATTATATAGAAAATGAATCTGATCCCGATTTTTACGGGACGAGTTTTATACGAAAACTAAAAAAGTATTATTTAGGTATGAAAAAAAAAGTATTAGTTATTATCGCTTTAATCACTTCCACACAGATGTATCCGCAGAAGATACTGCAACTGGAAGAATGCAGACAATTGGCGCTCACACACAATAAGAGTTTGCAAATGGCACAGGAAAGCGTGAACGCGGCAAGAGAATTAAAAAAAGCCGCTTTCACACAGTTTTTGCCCAATTTCTCGGCAAATGGTACGTACAACTGGAATCAAAAAAATCTTTCCCTTTTATCAGAGGACAAGTATTTACCGGTTTACAACCAGAATGCTGACGGGAGTCCCAATTACGCGGGTTCATGGAATAACAAATGGACACAGGTAGCACCTTCCACTTATGCTCCGCTGGATGCAAACGGAGTTCCTTTTGACCCCAAAGCAAATCCCGAAAAAATTCAGTGGAAAAACAGCGCGTTATTACCCAAAAGCGCCATGGAATTCGACATTCACAATATCTTTGCGGGGACAATCGGGTTTACACAACCAATTTTTATGGGTGGCAAAATAAAGGAACTCTATAATATTGCCCATTATGGCGAAAATCTGGCAATAGCTCAGCAGGATAACAAAAAAATTGAATTGTTGCTCGAAGTGGACGAAGCTTACTGGCGGGTGGTTTCAGTCGAAAATAAGGTAGCCCTGGCAAAGGAATACCGCGATCTGATAGCTAAGGTTGATTCGAATGTAACCATCATGATCGAAGAAGGGATTGCCACCAAAGCCGAATCACTGAAAGTGAAGGTAAAACTTAACGAAGCAGAGATGACACTATCCAAAGCAGAGGATGGTCTGAGCCTCTCGAAAATGGCACTGAATCAACTATGCGGAATACCGCTTGATGAAACTTATAAGTTAGCTGATCAGGATTTAGAAACAGAAACAATCACTCAACTCATTCCGATAGAGGAAGCCATCGATAACCGCCCTGAGATTAAAGCGCTGACACAGGCCGAAAACATCGCCAGGTCAAACGAAAAAATCATGAAGTCGCGATTTATGCCTAACATCGGACTTACCGGGAATTATTTAATTTCCAATCCAAATGTTTATAACGGATATGAAAAAGAATTTGGCGGAATGTTCACCGTCGGTGTGGTGGCAAATATACCACTTTTCCATTTCGGAGATAGGATTCACACGCTCAATGCGGCCAAATCACAACGAAAAATAGCTACACTTCAACTGGAAGAAACAAAAGAAAAAATTCAACTCCAGATTCAACAAAATTCATATAAACTTGGCGAAAGCATCAGGAAAAAAATAGCTACACAACGTAATATTGAACAGGCACAGGAGAATCTACGCTATGCCACTGAAGGTTTTGATGCAGGCATAATCACTTCGACCGATTTGCTGAGTGCGCAGACAGCCTGGCTTTCGGCCAAATCGGAAAATATTGATGCAAAAATTGACGTTATGCTTAATCAATTGTATCTAAAACGCGCTTCGGGAAATATTGAAATACCGGTTGAAAAATAGAAACAGATTAGTAAAGAAATACATAAAGATAACAATAAAAAAAATCATAAAATAATGAACGCAAAAAATAAAGAATTACGTATCGGATTTATTGGATTAATCATCGTATTAATATTGGTATTTATCATTGGTTTGGTAATTTATAAACCGGAACCGGTTATTATTCAAGGAGAAGCAGAAGCATCGGTCGTAAGAATTTCAGGAAAAGTTCCTGCCCGCATATCAAAATTCAATGCACAAGAAGGCGACATTGTAAATGCAGGAGATACACTTGTTTATCTTGATAGTCCTGAATTATATGCTAAAATGGAACAAGCATCAGCAGCAGAACAAGCAGCTTCCGCTCAAAGCCAAAAAGCAAAAAATGGCGCCAGAAAAGAATTAATTCAAGGAGCTTATGAAATGTGGCAGAAAGCAAAGATCGGCGAAGATATTGCAAAAAAATCATTTGATCGTGTACAAAATCTTTACAATAAAGAAGTAGTTCCGGCACAAAAAAGAGACGAAGCCGAAGCACAATATAATGCCGCAGTAGCCACTACAAAAGCTGCAAAATCGCAATACGACATGGCTGTAAACGGAGCAGACGTGGAAGATAAAATTGCAGCAAATGCACTTGTGATGCGCGCAAAAGGCGCTGTTAACGAAGTGAAATCATATATAAAAGAAACTATGCTCATGGCTCCTATCAGCGGACAAATTGAAGAAGTTTATCCTGAACGCGGCGAATTAGTCGGGACAGGTGCTCCCATTATGAGCATTATTGACCTGAATGATATTTGGTTCACTTTCAACGTGCGCGAAGATTTGCTTGGTTCTATGAAACAAGGAACTATTTTGAAAATAAAAATACCAGCTTTAAATAATCTGGTCGTTGAAGCAAAAGTGTTTAACATGAAAGCATTAGCTTCTTATGCGACATGGCGTTCAACAAAAACCAGTGGACAAATTGATGTGAAAACATTTGAAGTAAAAGTTCGTCCGGTAAATAAAGTGGAGAATCTGCTTCCGGGAATGACAGGAATTGTAGTTGAATAGTTTGAAAGTTTGAATTCAGAACTTACACTTATTGTTTAAAATCAATAAAATGTCAAATAAAAATTTATATACATTTCTCAAACAAACGCTAAAACGTGAATTTTCACGAATGGTTTCACGCCCCATATACCTGGTTGGTACATTTGGTGTTATGCTTTTCTGTTTCATGTTTTTTGGAACATTACTTGAAAATGGAATGCCAGATAAAATGCCCATAGGCATTGTGGACCTGGATCAATCGTGGGTTTCACGTACGTTAGTGAGAAATTTAGATGCAACTCAGCAAGCAAAAGTTGTAATGCATTTAGGCAGTTATACCGAAGCTCGCAGAGAGATGCAAAAAGGAAATATTTACGCCTTTCTTGTTATCAGAAAGAATTTTGAATCGGATGCTGTTGCAGGAAGAAAACCAACCATCACATTTTATGTAAACGATGGTTACCTGGTTGCCGGTTCGCTGCTGATGAAAGATATTACTTATTTGAGTGAACTTGGTTCAGGAGCATTAAATCGGGCGATTTTGAGAAAAAAAGGAGTGGCGGAAGATAGAATTATGGCTGAAGTTCAACCTATTTATGTTGATGCACACATGCTAGGAAATCCCTGGACAAATTACGGAATTTATCTTAGCAATATTTTGCTTCCGGGTGTGATGCAGTTGATGATTCTTATGATGACCGTTTTTGTTATTGGTGTAGAATTAAAAGAAAAGACTTCGCATGAATGGTTGAAAACTGCAAATAATAATATGTTTGTGGCTTTAACAGGGAAACTCCTACCCTACACTCTTATTTTTGGTTTGCTCGGACTTTTTTCCAACGTTCTTCTTTACAGGTACTTACATTTCCCAATGAATTCGGGTATAGGATGGATGTTTTTGGCAACAATCTTATTTGTAGTTGCATATCAGGCAATAGGTGTATTTATAATCGGGATTATTCCTGTATTACGCGATGGAGTTGCTCTGGCTGCATTTTACGGTTTGCTTGGATTTACATTTGCCGGATTTACATTTCCTATTGAGCAAATGGTGAACAATATACAGATTTTCAGTTTTTTGTTTCCAATAAGATATTATTTTAAAATCTATGCAAATCAGGCATTGATGGGCGCTCCAATTCAATATTCAATTGTCTATTTTATTGCAATGACAGTTTTTCTGGCTCTACCGTTTTTCGTGTTTATGCGACTTAAAAGGGGAGCAATAAAGCAAAACTATCCAATAAAATAGCATAAATTAAGTTTCAATTTATTTTATAAAAATGAACGAATCAAATAAAAATAATATTTTTCTGCGGTTTATATCCAATCTTCGGGCAACGATTTACATTTTCATAAGAGAATTCAAATGGATATTCAAAGATCGTGGAGTGTTGATTATTATCATAGTTGCACCTCTGGTTTATCCATTGTTGTATCCTTATCTTTATAAAAATGAAACGTCTATTGATGTCCCGATAGCTGTTGTGGATAATTCAAACACAACTCGTTCCGCTGAACTTACAAGAGCTTTGGATGCAACCATGGATTTAAAAGTTGCTGAAAAACTCGATAATCTGGAGCAGGCAAAAACTGAACTATACAAAGGAAATATTCACGGAATTTTGTATATCCCGAGTGATTTCAACAAAAGAATTGTTCTAAAAGATCAGGCATTTGTGAGTATGTACAGTGATATGAGCAGTTTCCTGTATTACAGAGCAATGGTTTTGGCAGTAAATTATGTAACGCTCGACATGGGTGAGAAAATAAAGATAGAACGCCTGAATAACGCTGGAGTTTCAGGATACGACGCAGAAGTATCGGCAAAACCAATTGAAAATGAAGGTACAATTCTTTATAATCCGGGAATGGGATTTTCAAGTTTCCTGCTTACGGCTGTTCTTATTTTAATGATCCATCAAACATTGGTTTTCGGAGTAGGAATGGCTGCCGGAGCTGAAAGAGAAGATAATCCGAATAATGAACTGATCATGTCAAGTACTTCGCGCGGAGGACTTTTCAGAGTGGTTTTAGGACGGGCTTTGTCCTACTTTGCTGTGTATTTGTTTTGGTCTGCATTTATTTTGCTTATCGTACCCAGAATATTTAATCTGCCACATATAGGTGATTTTCAAACAATGCTGTCTTTTGTTGTACCGTTTTTATTGGCAACCGTATTTTTCTCAATGACATTTTCGGTTTTCAATATGCAAAGGGAAACACAGATGATTTTATTGGTATTTTTCTCACTGATTTTATTATTTCTGAGCGGAATTTCGTGGCCTCAATCCAACATGAGCGGTTTTTGGAGAATATTCAGTTATCTCTTTCCTTCCACTTTTGGAATCCAGGGATTTATCAAAACAAATACAATGGGAGCATCAGCTTCTGAAATCAAGTTTGAAACTGTCGGTTTATGGATGCAAACACTGATTTATTTTATCACAACATCCATTTTGTATTACCGAGAAATAAAGAAAAACGAAAAGATCACAACAATTCCGTAGTCTTTTTCTTTACATTAACCGATTAAACCCTTTGATTATCATCTATTCAAAGGGTTTATTTTTATAATCAAAAATGTAGTTTATAGTTTCGGCTTGTTAACCCATCTTGCAGTTTATCATTATTGGATGGAAAAACTACCGTAAAAAAGTATGCAAAACGGTTATAAATTCTGGCATTTGAGATGTATTTCTTTCTGTTTCGTTTTGCATATTCCTAAAATTCAGCATTGTCAGTTTTCTACAGGACCGGATGGACCGGGAATATATGAAATCTGTTTCTTTCATGCCGTTATACAGGTCAGGGCAATTATTTTTTCATAAATTTGAAAATTATTTGAGAAAATGCTGTTTTCGATGTTATGTTTTCAAATGTTTATTCGTCAATTAAGTAAATGAGTTCAGAACTGTTCAAGAAAGAAATATTACCGTTGCGTCATCAACTTCTCAGAGTATCGCTGAAAATGCTCGATGACAGTGAGGATGCGGAAGACGCGGTGCAGGAGGTGCTTCTCAAATTGTGGAGCAAGCGCGACGCGCTGATTACCTGCGATAATCCGGCAGCATTTGCCACAACGGTAACAAAAAACCACTGTCTTGATAAACTGAAGCTGAAAAAAGAAACTGAAACAATCGATAACCTTTATGCAGTGTCTGCAAGGGACAATCCACACTTGCAACTGGAAAGAAAAAATACGGAACAAACTCTGAAACACATTATCGGGACATTACCGCAACTGCAACAGCTAATCATTACGATGAAAGATATTGAAGAATACGAAGTTGATGAAATCGCGGAAATTACCGGAACCAGCACTGAAGCAGTGAGGGTGAACTTATCCAGAGCGAGAAAAAAAGTCAGAGAAGAATACATTAAACTAACACAGAGATGAAACTGATCAGACGAAATATTATCACAGTAGATGAAGCTGAAAAGCTGATGGAAAAATACTACGAAGGCAGTACTACTGTAGCCGAAGAAAATCAGTTGAGGACTTTTCTCGCACAAAGCAATGTGCCTCCGCAGTTCGAAGCAGAGAAAACAATTTTCGGATATTATGAAAGTAAAAAAGACCGAAAGAACTTCAGGCTTCAACCATACCTGAGATGGGCGGCAGCAGCAGTTATTACCGCAGGAGTGATAATCCCGGTTTCAATATTTCAGGCCTCAGGAAAAACGAATTATGCGTACATCAACGGAGTGAAAATAACCAACACACAGGAAATCATTTCACTGGCTCATACGACTATAAATTTCGTGTCGGACAATAACGAAGTGGAGGACGGACTGGACAACTTAAAAAATGATGAAACAATTAAAAATCAATTGGATGCTTTTTCGGAAATTGAATTATAACAAAAAATATATAATCATGAAAATGAATAGTAAATGTAAATACCTGCTCCTTGTCGTGTTGTTCATTGCCGGATTTGGATCGGGACTAAAAGCGCAAAGCGATCTGGAGATTAACAGGATATTCGATAAATACGGGAAACAGAAAGGTTCTGTAATGGTAGAAATGAGCAAAGAGATGCTCGAAGGATACGATTTCACGTTTTACAAGAGCATTGTCATCAGCAACAATAAAGAAGCCGGTGATTTTGCCCGCAGATGCCTGCAAACAGATCAGAGTGGTGCAAAAAAAGTAAAACAGGTAGTTACTAACGGCAAAACAAGCTCTGTTTACCTGCAATTGCCAAAAAAAGGAAAATACAACAGGCTGATACTTTTCAACGAAAAGTCTGTTCCGGAACTTAAAATGACCCTGATATACATCGAATCCGAAAAAGATTCGGAAGAAATTATGAAATTAATATTAAAGAAAAAATAATGAAACGTATGAAGACGCAAATTCTAATTCTATCAGCATTAATCCTGACAGCAACCATTTCTGTCAATGCACAAACAGCAGTTAAGGACACAACCTTATTTTTTAACCAGAAACAAATACACGTTACCGACAGTGTCGATCAGGTAAAGGTTCAGGTATATAAAACGGACACAACGGAATTTAAAAAGATTTATGAAGGCATTTTCACCGATGGAAACAGCTTTGAGAAGTATTCTGTTGAAACTCAGTTCGGATTTGATTTTCCTTTCGACAAAAGAAAACGGTCGTCAAAATTTTCCGGACACTTTACCGGTATAGGATTTGGTGCGCTTAGCACCACTGAAAATCTCACCAATTTCAACGAAGCAGCAGGAATGAAGGTTGATTTCTCGAACGAATTTACCTTTAATCCCATAGGTTATTCATTGCCCGTTATAAAGGGATATGCAGGAATAACTACCGGGATTGGAATGACATGGAGAAACCTGCATTTGGGTAACAACAGCCATTTGGTTAATAATAACGGAATAACTGAAGCAGCACCCGCTCCCAAAGGAATTTCCTATTATTCGTCACGCTTACGGGTTTTCGGTTTCAATATGCCACTGTACCTGGAAATTCATCCGCTCGGAAAATCAGAATTTTATATCATGGGAGGGGCACTTCTCGGGATAAATACATTTACTTCGTACAAAGTGAAATACAAAATGGATGATAACACTAAAATCAAGAAAGTGGAAGGTAACGATTATAATGTCAATCCGTTTTCCCTGAGTTATTTAGTTGAAATGGGCTGGGATGATTTAGGAGTTTATGCAAAATACACACCTACCCCGCTATTTAAAAACGATAAAGGACCGGTTATTCAGTTGTTTTCTGCTGGTCTGAGCTTAAAATTCTAACCGGACAGTTCTTTTGTCACTTCAATCATTAATGACTGTCTCGTCACTTGCTGACTAGTTATAAGATAATTTACAGACAATTTTCAACCGCTGCACGTTAAGTAATACGTGTGGCGGTTTTCATTTTATTTCCTTGTGATGTGAGAAGGCTAAAGTTCTGTCAACAAATCAAAATGATCCGGCTAATGAGTACAATTATAATCAGGATGAGTATGAAAAAGAATATATCAGCCTTCAATTTTGAATGATTATTATTATTTACGTCTGCAACGATAAATTTTATCCTTTTATAAACAATCAATGCAAATAACGGGATCAGAACAAAAAATAACATCTTCATAATATTCTCCGTTTGACGTTGAACTCAACACAAATATTCGTGCAATAGGAGAGCTTTAAAACAAGTAACTGAGCGATACTTTGGTGTAGTCATACTCGTAGTATCCGATATTCCAGCGATGACCGGCGCTCAGCTGAAAATTCCTGCCCAGCTGAAGTCCGCTGTACAGCTCACCGCCTACCGATGGTGCGGAACCACCATAACGATTATCTTCCTGGTTATTTGAACTGTATTCCTGATTCATAAGAATAATTCCAATGGTGGGTCCGCCCTTGATAAACCACTGAAAATTGCGACCGACCGGAAATTTCGCCCCAATCAAAGCCGGAATTTCAATACACAGATTTTTTTCATACGACCATGGATTATTCTTATAGGTAGTATTGGTGTTCAGGTAAGTAAGATTTAACTGTGTACCCCAAAAAAGATACTTAATATCGGGTCTGGAGAATTCAAGCATATAGCCTAAGTGAAATCCGGGTTTGTGAGTATAATTATAATCCCATGAAGATTCATCCGGCTGCAACGAAACGCCTGCTGTAAGACCTTTTGTCACGACGGTGGGTGGTGCCGGTTTTGCGGGTTTTGCGGGTTCTACATACCGGCTTTCTTCGGCTTCCGGCGCGGGGTCAGTAGCGGGGTCGTAAAACTCAACAACATACGCCGACACAATGTACCTGACTTCGGTCATGAAAAACGATTGTTTGTATTGTGTTTCTACTGTTTCGTTGATTACAGCCCGTGATTTACCGATAAGTCCCGCATTCGCAAGCATGTTTTCGCGCGCACGAGCTACCATGCCCCGTTGGCTTTTACCGCCACCGATACCAAAACAATAGCGGGCAGAGGCATCTCCTTCCACATATTTGATGATGCGATAATTCTTCCCACTCAACACCACCTGTGTCTGATGTTGATTTTCGTTACGCGTCAACCCGTCGTGTACGCGGCACGAAGTGGATAAAACCAACGCCAACACGAGTAACACTGCCCAATTGTAATTTTTCATTTGCTTATGTTTTTGAAATTTATTGATGTATTTGAAATCTTATAATCTGCTTACCAACACATTAAGCACGTTTGATTTTTATATCCTTACTATCCAATGGCAACAACCGGCAACCAACACGTTGCTTTATTTCACACCAAAGATACGTTTATTTTTCTTAAAGAACCGCTGAAAAAACTTGTTTTTTTAAAAAAGTTGAAAGTAGCGCAAACTTTGTTGCCAAAGGGCGTTGGAAGATATTTGAGAGGTTTGTTTTTTTTAAGGAGTAAACATTGAGGCACGGGATAAAACAATCGAT
>SAAL01000057.1 GCA_009929445.1 Bacteroidia bacterium | reverse complement strand
CTCAAACAATTGCTGGCTGATTTTTCGTCCATTGAAGGCTATAAGGTGCTGGTACACGGTGGCGGCCGGTCGGCAACGGCTTTGGCGGAGCAATTGGGTATTGAGACACAAATGGTAAACGGGCGGCGCATTACCGACCGGAATATGCTCCAGGTAGTAACGATGGTTTACGGCGGACTGGTGAATAAAAACATTGTAACCGGCTTGCAGGCTCTCGGTGTGAATGCATTGGGGCTCACCGGAGCCGACCTGAATTATATGCGTTCTGAAAAACGCCCGGTGGCTGAAGTAGATTACGGCTACGTGGGCGATGTGAAGGAAGTGAACGGTAAAATTCTGGCTGATTTAATACAAAAAGACATTACGCCTGTTCTGGCTCCATTGACACACGATAAAAAAGGAAATTTGCTCAATACGAATGCCGATACAATTGCCGGAGAGGCGGCTAAAGCATTGGCGAGTTTCTTTGATGTAACGTTAGTTTTCTGTTTCGAGAAAAAAGGCGTTTTAGCCTTTGAAAACGACGACAACAGTGTAATAGAAAATATAAACCCAGAATCGTTTGAAAAGCTCGTCGCTGAGGGCGTTATTTCCGGAGGAATGATACCCAAGCTGGAAAACTCATTCCAAGCGCTTAAATCGGGCGTAAAACTAGTCGTTATCACGCGTGCCGACCTGATAAAAGATAACAATTCAGGAACAACGATAAAACTTTAGTGTATGAAACGATTTTTATTTTTCACCTTCGTAATGAGTTTATTTTTTTCAAAAAGCATTTCACAGGAAAAAATTTTGCTTTACCCGCAAGGTGCAACCGAAAGCAACGAATTAAAAACAGAAGAAAAATGGCGCGACAAAGACTTTCTGCTGGATATAAGTGAACCTCGCATGTATGCTTATCCGGCCTCAAAGGAAAATAATTGCGGAACAGCTGTTCTCATTTGTCCGGGTGGCGGATATTCCGGTGTCTCAGCCGTTAAAGAAGGGGCTGAAATAGCCAAATGGTTTAATGAACTCGGTGTTTCGGCTTTTGTGCTTTACTACCGTATGCCCAACGGACATCACGAAATCCCACTGAAAGATGCTCAGACAGCTCTTTCAATTATTCAAAAACGAGCCAGAGAGTGGAAAATCAACAAAAATAAAATCGGTATCATGGGCTTCTCAGCCGGTGGTCATCTTGCATCAACCGTTGGAACTCATTTCAGAATTAAAGCTGAGCGACCGGCTTTCATGTTACTGGCTTATCCGGTAGTTACCATGAATAAAGACCTGACCCACAAAGGTTCACGGGATAATTTGCTTGGAAAAAATCCTTCTGACGAACTGGTGAAACTCTATTCAAACGAACTTCAGGTAAACAAACAAACACCACCAACGTTTATCATTCATGCTCGGGATGACGGTGCAGTGCCCATCGCCAACAGCGAAAACCTGCTGGAAGCGTTGCAGAAAAATAAAGTTCCTGCCAAACTGGTAACTTACGACGAAGGCGGGCATGGTTTTGGTATGCGGAAAAAAGGAATACCCGTGGAAAACTGGCCACAAGAAATGAAAGCCTGGTTGACAGAAAGGAAATTGATATCAAAATAATAGTTAATAACCGTCCTTTCACATGTTTGAAAAAGAATTATCCGAAGCAACAGAACTGCTGAAAAAACTGATAAGAATTCCTTCAATTAGCAGGGAAGAAGGCCTTTGTGCCGATTTGATTGAGAATTACATTGCCGAAAACGGCTACACGGTTTCCCGTCTGAAAAACAACGTTTGGACGATTGCAAGCGGATTTGACGGGAATCGCCCCACGCTGCTGCTGAATTCCCATATTGATACTGTAAAACCGGTTGACGGATGGTCTTTTGATCCATTTATTCCAACTGAAAAAGACGGGAAAATATACGGTCTTGGTAGCAATGATGCCGGCGCTTCGGTGGTGGCTTTACTTCACACTTTTTTTCTGCTGTCGCAGGAAAATCAGCCGTATAATTTGATATTTTCCGCAACCGCCGAAGAAGAATTATCGGGAAAAGACGGCATAGAGTTATTGCTGAAAGAACTGCCGAAGATTGATTTTGCCATCGTGGGTGAGCCTACCAATATGCAGTTCGCTGTGGCAGAAAAAGGACTGATGGTGCTGGATTGTACAGCTCACGGCAAAGCCGGACATGCTGCCCGTAACGAAGGAGAAAATGCGATTTACAAAGCGCTTGCAGATATAGAATGGTTCAGAAATTACCGTTTCCCGAACGTTTCTGAATTTCTGGGTGAGGTGAAAATGAGCGTAACACAAATTAATGCCGGAACGCAACATAACGTAGTGCCAGACAGATGCACATTTGTGGTAGATATTCGCAGTAACGAACTATATTCCAACGAAGAAATTCTAGAAGAAATCAAAAAGCACATTTCTTGCGATGCAGTGCCTCGCTCAACCCGGCTGAGCTCATCAGCCACACCGCTTAACCACCCGATTATTGTGAAAGCAAAGGAAACAGGCAGAGAAATTTTCGGTTCTCCTACCCTTTCCGATCAGGCTTTGATGCCATTTCCAAGCGTAAAAATAGGCCCCGGAAAATCTTCCCGCTCACACACCGCCGATGAATTTGTTGAAATAAAAGAAATTGAGCAGGGAATAAGCGTTTATTATGAACTACTGAGCGGATTGAACCTTTATTAGTTCTTAAGGATTCAACTCTACGTCCCCTCTGAAAGATATCGATTGCCTGGACGAATCCCACACAACCAAATCGCCGCTTCCGTTTTCCCAGAGGGTAAAAATATATACCATTGGATTTTTACGGTCGTGGATGCGGATGTTTATGTTCCAGCTTCCGCTGCGTCTGCCCTCTGTAACCGAATAGTCAAATTTGGTGCTGTTAAAAATCAGGGGCGATTCGGACGGATCCCACGAAGCCTGGTAGGCTACACCAAAATATGGCAAATGAGAATAAACAGTGTCTCTGGTTACAACTACATCATAGGTTGAGGTAAGATAACGCGGCTGAAAGTTTCCTCTCGGAATAGCGTAGTTGGCAATAAATTTGAACTGTTGGTTCTCTATTTTTTCTACCAGAATTCGCCTTTGTTCAGATAATTCGGCAGCAGACTTTTTGGCGGCGCACGAAACATTCAGCAGTAATATTACGCTGAAAATGATAAATTTAGATAGTTTATTCATAGCTTCAATGATATTAATTGATTGTTAAATTTAAGTACAAAATTTATACCTTTTTCTTAATATTTATCCAATTTATTGCTTCAATAATAGCATTTTCGAGATGAAACTGAGGAAGGTGAAGGTTTTCATCCGCTTTTTTGCCAGTATAAAATTCCCGAATGATAAGTTGGCGCATATTTACTAAGCTGAGATCGGTTTTTATTCCCGTTTTTCGCAACATATCACCAATCCTGCCTGCAAAAAGTAAAAAAAAATCCGGTAAACGAATCATTATCTGACGATATTTTCCGGCATATTTTTGCCTTTCGAAAAAATCCCGGAAACTGAGATTTTCGCCGCAAACCAGGTACTTTTCACCATTTTTTCCCATTGTAAGCGCATTGCAAGCTGCCCGGGCCACTTTTCGGGCAGAAACAAAATTTTTTCCTCCCCTGGGAATGAAAAGAACAGGTTTTTTATAACCCATTTTTACTAACCTTCCGGAACTGTTTTTGGTATCATATCCGCCAATGAGAAAACAGGAATTGATGATGATTATGTGTTTATCCGGCATTTGAGAAGCTTCGAAAAATAATTGCTCGGCCGCCAATTTGCTTTGGGCATAATGTGAATGGATGAATGGAAACTGAATGGGAGAGTGATCGTTTGACGGATTTTCTGAAGTTCCGTAACCTATTGTGTTGGAGGAACTTATAAAAACAATATTGTTGATACCAAGTTCATTACAGGCGCGGAGCACATTGGCCGATCCTCGCACGTTGACCTTTTCGTAATCTGAATAATGCAGCAAATGGGTAGCTGTGACGGCTGCAGCATGAATGACAGCATCGCAGCCTGAAGCTGCTTTTTTCAAAGTTTCATAATCGGTAAAATCACCTGTAAAAACATGAACCTGCTGCAAATTGAAATAAATATTCGCAGTACTTCGCACAACGACACTAACCTGCTCGCAATGTTCGAGCAGCTCCATCACCACATGATGACCGAGCAGACCATTGGCTCCTGTTACTAAAATTTTCATTAAAATGAATTTGTTACCTATATCCTACTAATGAACTCGTCTCGACTTTTAAAACATTCGCCAAAGGACGGACAAGTAGAGAACAATTGTCTTATTTTATTGAATTTCGATAACAATAGTTTAAAAATATCTTCGATATTTTTAGCTATGTTTCCGAATATATGAGAATAAGTATAAATTATTCTATGTTTTCTATTGTTTTAAAAAAGTCAAGATGACTTCAATAAGATGTTGACATTCTCAGAGCAAAAATAAGGATTATTTCCCTGAAAATAAGTAATTTTGCAGTTATTATCACTAATTTCAATTCGAAAAAAAATGAAAACCATTCTTCTTACAGGCGGAAGCGCCGGCATCGGACTTGCAACAGCCGAACTATTAATGAACAAAGGTTACCGGGTGTATTCAGGTTCGCGGCGGGGCGGGGGAGTGGCTAAAAAATCCGAAGAGGGCGGCGAAATTATTCCGCTTATGCTGGATGTGAATGATGAAGAAAGTGTAAAAGCAGCCGTTGAGCAAATTATGGGAGAAAATGACGAATTGTATGCAGTTATCAGCAACGCGGGTAACGGTATAGCGGGCGACATTGAGCACACCAGCACGGAGGAAGTGAAATATCAGCTGGAAACCAATTTTTTCGGTTCGGTAAAGGTAATCCAGGCTTGTCTGCCGGTGTTCAGGAAACAGGGACACGGCAAGATCATTGCAACCACTTCGGTGGCAGCGGTTATTCCAATCCCTTTTCAGGCGTTTTATAGTGCCGGAAAAGCTGCTTTGCAGATTTTTGTAGAAGCACTGGCGATGGAAGTGAAGCCCTACGGCATTCAGTGCTGCACGATACTGCCCGGCGATACAAAAACCGAATTTACCAGCGCACGGAAATATACAGCGGCTTCGGATAATGAAAACTCGACCTACTACCGGAGGATGAAAACAGCTGTTGAAAAGATGGAACACGACGAACAACACGGTATGAAACCCGAAGCCATCGCCAAAGCCATTGTCAGTCAGGTAGAGAGAAGAAAAATGAAGTCACGTGTAATCCCGGGATTGATGTATAAAGCTATCTGTGCCGTAAGTGATTTGTTGCCAAATGCTTTACGGCTTAAAATGATTGATATGGTGTATTCATAACAATTGTTGAACCGATTGTTGAAAACTAACTGATAACTCTTGAAAGAAATATTAAAAGTAAAGTTGCAAATTCAAAACCTTTCAGGTAATAGGAATGATATCAGAAAAACCAAATAAGTTAGCACAAACTTTAAAGAAAGATTTGAACGTAGAAACGATGAGTTTTCAGCCTTTGGTTGAAAAAATAATTTCAACAACACAGTTTTCAACAGCTTGTTGATAACATTCATAAAAAACTGTAAAAGAGCAACATTTTGGAAAATAATTTTGTTGAAAGTAAGGGTAGATTTTTTGATAATTGATTTTCCAAATTTTTTACCAGTTTTTTTTCAACCATATCAACAGGCTATTATTATCACTAAAAGTTTTTTTAAAAGGAAAAAATATTATTATAATTTCGATTTGATAATTCTCAGAAAAGATGGAAAAACAAAAATTAATAGAAGAAATTGCGAGGCTGAAAAAAGAAAAAAATGCCGTAATTATGGCGCATTACTATCAGACAGCTGATATTCAGGATATAGCCGATGTTGTGGGGGATAGTCTGGCGCTTGCACAACGAGCTGCAAAGACCGATGCAGATGTCATAGTATTGTGCGGCGTGCATTTTATGGGCGAAACAGCAAAAATTCTTTCGCCGCAGAAAAAAGTTTTGATACCCGACGCAGATGCCGGTTGTTCGCTTGCCGACAGTTGTCCGGCCGATAAATTTGAAGAATTTGTAAAAGCACATCCCGATCATACCGTTATTTCGTATGTAAATACCACAGCCGCCGTAAAAGCACTGACGGATGTGGTGGTAACATCAACCAACGCTAAAAAGATTGTAGATCAGTTTCCGCAGGATGCCAAACTGATATTTGGTCCCGATAAAAATCTTGGAAATTACATCAACAGCGTTACAGGACGAAATATGCTGCTTTGGGATGGAGCCTGTCATGTTCATGAACAGTTTTCGCTCGAAAAACTGATTGACTTGAAAAAGGAAAATCCCGATGCAGAAATAGTAGCCCATCCCGAATGTAAAAGTGTAATTTTGAAAATGGCTGATTATGTAGGTTCTACACAAGGTTTACTGAATTATGTGACCAATTCGGATAAAAAGAAATTTCTGGTAGTGACCGAAAGCGGCATTTTGCATCAGATGACCAAAGCCAATCCCGAAAAAACATTCATTCCGGTTCCACCTGAACTGGAAGGAAAAACCTGCATGTGCAACGAGTGTAAATACATGCGTATGAATACAATGGAGAAACTTTATTTGTGTTTGCGCGACGAAAAACCCGAAATACTGATAGAGGAAGAATTGCGCGAAAAAGCTGTGAAGCCGATTTTGAGGATGCTAGAAATGTATTAAATACGAATTACACGAATTAAGACGAATTTTTTTATGATGAAATTACATTTTTGAGGAAATAAATTTATAGAAATAGTTATTTATTCGCTTGCAATAGGCATAGGGATGGTTTTAATGCTTATTACCCGGCATTCATTTTGGTATGTTTTGCCCTATATTTTACTGGAAATAATCCTGTTATATTTTTTACTTACTTTCAGGTATGTAACAGATAACAATACAGTAAAAATACAATATGGATTTTTGAATGTGAAATCTATCGACATTCAAAATATTCAAAAAATAATCATTCAAGATAAACAAAAAGGAGAACCAAAAATTACTCCGCTCCGGATAGAAATTCAGTATGATAAGACTAATAAAATAGTAGTTTCACCCAAAGATACTGTCGGGTTTGTTGAAAATATTGAAAGGATTAATCCCGGGATAGAAATAATTTAATAAAAAAAGAGGGCTGCAATACCCTCTTTTTTTTATTTAGACTTTAAATTTTCAGCTTTAACTATTTTGAAAAGTTTATCGTTTCGCCGTACCAGTTCTTTTGTTTTAATGGAAAATAATGCTCCTTTTTCCACTTTATCGACCGGTTGAAGTTCGTAGCGGATTTCTTCAAGAATATCTTCATAAACACCGGTAGTTTCGCCGGTAATTAATATTTTATCACCTACCTGCAAATTTTGAGCTTCGAGAAGCACTTCCGCGACACCTATTTTAGCAAAATAGTTTGTAATTTTTCCCACGTAAATTTTACGTTCGGTAGCTTCCGAACCGTAATTGCGGCTCCATTCACCCAATCGCTGACCCAGATAATAACCGTTCCAGAAACCACGATTGAAAACCCGGCTCAGTCGTTCGTTCCAATCGTCTACTTTATACTCCGTAAATTCATTTTTCAATGCTGCATCCACGGCTTCACTGTAACAGGTAACCACCGTTTTTACATATTCCGGTCCGCGTGCACGTCCTTCAATCTTGAAAACACGAACACCTGCTTCGAGCATTTCGTCCAGAAATCCAATGGTTTTCAGGTCCTTGGGCGACATGATATATTCGTTATCAATTTCGAGTTCAATTTCGCTGTCTTTGTCCTTTACAGTGTATCCACGACGGCAAATCTGGTTGCATTCTCCGCGGTTAGCCGACAGATTTTTCTCGTGCAAACTCAGGTAGCATTTACCCGAAACAGCCATACAAAGCGCACCGTGGCAAAACATTTCAATCCGTATCAGTTTGCCGTTTTTACCCCTGATATTTTGATCCACAATAGCTTTATGAATTTCAGTTACCTGTTTCAAATTCAATTCGCGCGCCAACACAACTACATCGGCAAACTGAGCATAGAATTTCAGCGCGTCCACATTGGTAATATTCGTCTGAACCGAAAGATGAACCTCAACGCCAACGCTTGAAGCATACATCATGGCAGCCACATCCGAAGCAATAATAGCCGTTACACCTGCTTCTTTCGCTGTATCCACTATCTGATGCATCAGATTAATGTCATCATCATACAAAATAGTATTTACTGTCAGGTAGCTGTTAACGTTATTTTCGTGACAAATATGAACTATTTTTTTCAAATCTTCGGTAGTAAAATTGCTACTTGATTTGCTGCGCATATTCAGCTTTTCGATGCCAAAATATACCGAATTCGCACCCGCATGAATAGCAGCTGCCAGACTTTCCCACGAACCGGCCGGAGCCATTATTTCAATTTCGTTTCTATGTAACATTCCTGCCCCTAACCCCCTAAAGGGGGAATAATAAAATAATTATAAAATTTCATTCAAATAATTAAGATTGTTTTCTTAAAAAGAATTCAAAACAAAATTACTTCAAAATTGTTTAGTAACACGTTATTTTAGAGTATTTTTGCAAAATAATAGAACCAATTTATTTATCAATAAAAAATATATGGTAGCATCCAATTCCCCCTTTAGGGGGTAGGGGGCTGTTAAAATATGAAAATTGCAGATATACAGTTTCCCGAAAAACCTCTGTTTCTGGCACCCATGGAAGATGTTACAGATCCGGCTTTCAGACTTCTGTGCAAGAAATTCGGAGCTGATATGGTTTATACAGAATTTATTTCTGCTGACGCACTGATACGCAGTGTTAAACGTACGGAACAAAAACTCACTATTCACGATGAAGAACGTCCGGTAGCCATTCAGCTTTACGGTCGTGAAGCTGATGCCATGTCGGAAGCTGCCCGTATTGCCGAAGAAGCTAATCCGGAAATAATAGACCTGAATTTTGGTTGTCCGGTGAAAAAAGTGGCAGGTAAAGGTGCAGGAGCGGGGTTGCTCCGGGATATACCTAAAATGATCGAAATAACCACTGCGGTGGTAAAAGCTGTAAAAAAACCAGTGACCGTAAAAACCCGTCTTGGTTGGGATGAGGATAATAAAGTAATCATAGATTTAGCCGAGCAATTGCAGGATTGCGGTATAGCCGCATTGGCCATACATGGACGTACGCGGTCACAAATGTACAAGGGTGATGCCGACTGGACTTTAATTGGTGAAGTAAAGAACAATCAGCGGATGCATATTCCCATTATTGGAAATGGTGATGTAACAACTCCGGAACGTGCAGCCGAATGTTTTGAAAGATACGGCGTTGATGCTGTTATGGTGGGTCGTGCAAGCATTGGAAAACCATGGATTTTTGCAGAGATGAAACATTATCTGCTTACCGGTGAAAAGTTAAACCCAATGAGTTTTGAAGAGCAAAAGAACATTCTCAAACAGCAGGTGTTAGATGCTGTAAACTGGCTTGACGAAAGAAAGGGAATACTCCATTCGCGTCGTCATCTGGCTGCTACACCCTTATTCAAGGGTATTCCAAATTTCAGAGATACACGAATAGCGATGCTTAGAACCGAAACACTCAGTGAATTATTTGAAATCATTGATGGAATTCATTTTTCATAAAATATATTTATGTTTTTAATTAAAACTACAAATTTATGTCAATTATTAAATCAGCATCCGTAATCGGAAGCGTAATTATTGCATCATTGCTTATGACAACTGCTTGCAACAGCCAAAAGGCTGGTCAGTCTGCCGGCATAAAGCCGGAAAATCTGGATACCACTGCCGTGCCTCAGAACGATTTCTATCAGTTTGCTACCGGAGGCTGGCAAAAAGCCAACCCACTTACGGGAGAATATTCCCGCTATGGGAGTTTTGATAAACTGGCAGAAAACAACCGGGAGCAACTTAAAGGTTTGATTGAAGAAATAGCTTCAAAACCAGCAAAAAAAGGAACTGTTGAGCAAAAAATTGCCGATTTGTTTAATCTGGCAATGGATAGTACTAAACTTAACAAAGATGGTTATGAACCAATAAAAGCAGATCTTGCAAAGATTTCGGCGCTGAAAGATACCAAAGAATTAATTGCATTGCTTCCGGAACTTATGCAGAATGGCGTTACTCCGTATTTTCATGTTTTTGTCGATGCTGATCCAATGAACAGTAATCAATACCTGGTACAAACATATCAGGGCGGGATAGGACTTGGAGAACGCGATTATTACCTGGAAAATGACGCAAATACAAAAAATATTCGTGATAAATATGCTGCATACATTGTCGGTATGTTTGAGAAGGAAGGCTTTACAAAAACAGATGCTGAAAAAAATCGGGATGCAGTGATGAGAATAGAAACACGTCTGGCAAAATCTGCTTACGATAATGTAAAACTTCGTGATCCTCGTGCCAACTATAATAAAATGACAGTTACTGATTTACAAAAAATGGTTCCTCAAATAGACTGGAATACATTTTTTGCAAAGTTCAACCTAAAAGCTTTGAAAGATCTTTCAGTTTCACAAAAGGAAAATCTTGTTGAAGTTGGAAATATTATAGCCTCTGAACCTATTGAAGCGCAGAAAGCTTATTTGCAATGGAAGCTGATTGATGCTTCCGCAGCCTATCTGAGCGATGATATTAATCAGATGAATTTCGATTTTTATGGCAAGGTTCTTTCCGGTAAGAAACAGCAACAACCACGCTGGAAACGTGCTGTAAGTACTGTTGATGGTTCATTGAGTGAAGCGGTGGGACAGATGTATGTGAAAAAGTATTTCCCGGCTAAATCCAAAGAACGTATGGTTCAGTTGGTTAAGAACTTACAAACTGCTTTGGGTGAACGTATTCAGGGACTTGAATGGATGGGCGACAGCACCAAAGCCAAAGCACAGGAAAAACTCAAAACATTTCATATTAAAGTCGGTTATCCAGACAAATGGCGTGATTATACTTCGCTGGATATACAAAAAGACAATTACTGGGCAAATATTAAGAGAGCCAATAAATTCGAAAGTGATTATATGTTTGCCAAGATCGGCAAACCCGTTGATAAGGATGAATGGTTGATGTCACCTCAAACCGTAAATGCTTACTATAATCCATCTACAAACGAGATATGTTTCCCGGCAGGTATTCTTCAATATCCGTTCTTCGATATGCAAGCCGATGATGCATTCAACTATGGAGCAATTGGTGTTGTTATTGGACACGAAATGACCCATGGTTTTGATGATCAGGGTCGACAGTTCGACAAGGATGGTAATCTGAAAGACTGGTGGACCAGGGAAGATGGAGAAAAATTTAATGCACGTGCCAAAGTGCTTTCAGACTATTTCGATAATATTGAAGTGGCACCCAATGTAAAGGCCAATGGTAAATTCACACTCGGAGAAAATATCGCCGATCATGGCGGATTACAGGTTTCATATCATGCTCTGCAAAATGTATTGAAAACTTCTCCTCTTGCAACCAGGGATGGATTTACTCCTGAGCAACGTTTCTTCCTTGCCTATGCCAATGTTTGGGCCGGAAATATTCGTCCCGAGGAAATTCTTAAACGCACCAAATCCGATCCGCACTCATTGGGAAAATGGCGTGTTAATGGCGCTTTACCTCATATTCAGGCCTGGTACGATGCTTTTAAAGTAAAGCAAACCAATAAAATGTATCTTGCACCCGAACTAAGAGCTTCAATCTGGTAGATCTAAAAGACTGATAAACAAATAACCCTGTCTGTAATTAGCAGACAGGGTTATTTGTTTATATGAATTACTCGTTCGGGATGTCAATTTTCCTGTTTTTCCCGCGATTGTATTTATTTTTAGGCTGAACTACCTTTGTGTGTAAAACAGGCTTACCATGGGCTTTAATTTCATCCTCACGGCTTTCTTTCCTTGCAGCCTTTAAAACATCCTTTATAGTGTTGATTTTTTTCTTCTTTGGTTTCATGTCCGTTTAATTTAATGGAGAAATAACTATCATCCGAATTCCCTTTTCAGTTTCTTCGATGTCAACATTCACGGTATTGTCGGGTAGGAGAGAGGCAATGTTTTCCGACCATTCGATAAAGCAGTAATTTCCGCTGTATAAATATTCTTCCGCTCCAAGGTCAAGAGCTTCCTGAATTTTATTGATACGGTAACAATCGAAATGATAAATGATATTTCCATCGGCCGCTTCATATTCGTTCACAATGGAAAAGGTCGGACTGTTCACTGTTTCCTTTACACCCATCTCTTCACAAATCGCTTTTATGAATGTAGTTTTTCCGGCACCCATTTTTCCGTTGAAACAATAAACCTTTTCGGGGTTGTTATTTAAATATGAAACGAATTGTTTTGCAGTAAATTTTATGGTGTGCAGATTGCGTATTGATAATATTGTCATCATAATTTTGTATAGTTATGAGAAATAAATTGTATGAGCTATTTTTTTTGATAGCTTATTTTAGGTAACAAATATAGCTAAAAAAGTTATCTTTTTTAGATAATCTATTTTAGATAAAATTAGTAATTTCTAATCAACCAATGTTTCAGGAATACATCATACAGTTGATAATCTTTCCACTTTGTATTTAAGTTTTCAAGAATTAAATCTTTGTCAATCAATGCTTTTAATAATCGTCTTGAATTAGCAGGTGTTCCAATTTTATATTTCATTATAAACTCCTGTGCGGTAGGTTGCTGTATTTTACCTCCTTTTGCAATGGCGATTAAATAATTCCACTGAGCGGTTGTAAGTAACTCTTTTATTTGAGCATATTGAATGTTGTTTTCATTTAGTAATTCATTAATAACCAACAATATATCATCCTTAACAATATCCGGTTTTCTATTCTCGTACAGTTTATTACAGATTTTTTGAGTATGATACGTAAATCCTTCTGTAAATTCCAAAATATAAAAGATATCGTCTTTAGAAATTGTATAATTATTCGATAAAAAGTGAAAATTTATAAAGTCAGCATAAACTTTCCTGTCAATTTTTTCAAGATTTAAGAAACTTGTGCTGTTGTAAAACGGCTTTTTGGTATTGCTAAAAATATCTATCATCATGTTTCGCTTACTTCCTGAAAAGATACAAACAACATTGTGCAGATGTTGAATTTCTGTTCGCAAAATGGCTTCCATATTGCTTTGCGGATATTCCCGAATTTGCTGAAACTCATCAATCGCTATAACAACAGGCTTATCCTGATTTTCCAAAAACTGCCAAAGACTTCTTAGCGTTTCGGTTTTTTCGGCTTCATTCTGATATGTAATTTCCACTTGTGGAAGCCCGCTAATTTGGTCGAATCGGATGATAGGCCGAATTCCTTTAATGAAATTCCAAAATTTCCTGCCCACACTCGTATGTTCCGGAAATTCTTTCAGAATACTATCCGTAATAGCTTTAATAAAATCTTCAATGTTGCGTGTTGCAAAAATATCCACATAAAGTGTTGAGTAATTCCCCTCTTTTTTCAAATCATCAAAAAGTCTTAAAATCAATCCCGATTTTCCCAAACGTCTTGGAGAAATAAGTGTAGTGTTATTTTTTCCGCCAATGTTTTTTTTGAGCAGGTTTAATTCCTTTTCTCTGTCACAAAAATAATCGGGCGAATAATATCCGGTAATTAGAAATGGATTTACTAACATAATTTTTACAATTTAGTTTCAGCAAAGATAAAAATTAGTTTTAAAATATTATCTATTTTGAATAATCTTTTTTAGATTATCTAAAAAAGATTATTTTATAAATCTTACAAATTCCAAAAAACCTTACATTTTATCCTAATTTTTCGTAGATATTTCTTCCCACCTGTCCTTTCAAATAAATATATTGAATTCTCAAGCCTTTAAATTTGGGTTAAAATGACTGTAAACCTTTGAAGCTCTGTGAGTTCCGATGATATTTTCAATGTCAGAAAATTCAGCTGTTTTGATGCGTTTTAAGCTTTTAAAATGAGCAATCAGTTCATTTTTTGTTTTTTCTCCAATTCCGGGAATTTTATCAAGCTCAGAAGCTGTTTGAGTTTTGCTTCTTTTTTCACGATGAAATTTAATAGCAAACCGGTGAACCTCTTCCTGAATATTTGCCATTAATATGAAAAGTGTTTCATTCGGTTTCATTCCTATTTCTTTTGGAGGAAAGCCAAAAAGTAGTTCCCGGGTTTTATGCTTTGTATTTTTAGCCAGACCCACAATCGGAATTTTCAGGTTTAACTCATCTTCTACCACTTTACGGATTGCTTCCATTTGACCGACACCGCCATCAGCCACTATCAAATCGGGAAATTCGCTCTCTTCTTCGATCATCCGGCTGTATCTTCTTCTCACCACTTCTTTCATTGATGCGTAGTCATCGGGTCCTTCCACCGTTTTTATCGTGTATTTCCGGTAATCTTTCTTGGATGGTTTTCCTTTTTTGAACACCACGCATGCAGCTACTGCATCCGAACCTGAAATGTTTGAATTGTCAAATGCTTCGATGGTCATTGGAAGTTTATCCAGTTGAAGTTTTTCCTGCATTTCTGTCAGAAGTCGTATTGCTTTTTGATCCGGATTCAGTTTTTCTGCTTGTTTTAGTTTTTCAAGCTTATACTGCTTTACATTTTGTAGGGATAAATCGAGCAATTTTTTACGGTCACCACGTTCAGGAAAGATAAATTCAACGCCGGAAATGTTATAATCCACCGGGAAGGGCAGGATGATTTCTTTGGAAGTGCTCTCTAATCGTTCCCGCAGTTCTACGATAGCGGTGGCTAAAATATCCTCTTTCGTCTCATCCAGTTGCTTCCGGTATTCTATGGTGTATCCTTGAATAATCGAACCTTTTGAAATCCGCAGAATGTTCACATAAGCCGAACTCTCATCTTCCTCGTAACCAAAAACGTCGGTATTATTTACTACCGAGTTTGCTACGATTGATTTTGCTTTATAATTTTCAATCAAATCGTATTTCTGTTTTATCTCATTTGCCTCTTCAAAACGAAATTTTGCAGCCAGTTTTTTCATTTTTTCCAAGAGCATTTTGCTTATTTCGTTGGCATTACCTTTGATGATTTGACGAATTTCATCAATATCCTGGTTGTAATCTTCTTTGCTTTGCAATCCTTCGCAAGGACCTTTGCATTTTTTTATGTGATATTCCAGGCAAAGTTTGAATTTTCCTTCCGAAATTTTAGTCTCGGCCAGGGGTAGGGAACAGGTTCTGATTTTATAAAGCTGATGAATAATATCTAAAATTGCATTGATTGTCCAGACTGAACTAAACGGGCCGTAGAATTCACCTATTCTTTTATCAATGTTTCTTGTCTTGAAAATACGTGGAAATTCTTCTTTGGTAATGCAAATGCTTGGATAGGTTTTACCGTCTTTCATCATTGCATTGTAACGGGGCATATACTCTTTAATCAAATTATTTTCCAGTAAAAGCGCATCTTCCGGAGTATCGACTAAAATAAATCTAAGGTAAGATATATTTTTTACAAGTACGTTTAGTTTTGCAATATCATGTTTTTTATTGAAATAAGATGAAACCCTGCGCTTCAAATTTTTAGCTTTTCCCACATAAATTATCTCATCTTTCTCATTAAAATATTGATATACTCCCGGGGTTTCTGGAAGTAAATCAATCTGATTTTTTAATGATTGTTTTTTTGTCATTTCTTAGTTCGATAATTTTTATAGTGAGGTATGTAGCCTAATTTCATTTGTTCCACGGGGAACAAATTTTCCTGATTATCCTATTGTTGATCTTTTTTTAGATTCAAAGTTTTTCATAGAACATATAACATAATCCGCATATAGTCAATTCTTTATTTTTGTTTTGTTCCACGTGGAACAAAACAACTGTTTTTTTATTGGCAGCACTCAGCGAAGTCACCCCCTGGGGAGATTTAGAGGTGCTGTTATCTTCCCATCATTACCAAAAGAATATTCACATCGCTCGGCGAAATTCCGGGAATTCGGCTGGCTTGCCCGATAGTTTCCGGATTGATTTTTTGCAATTTCTGACGGGCTTCTGTAGATAAAGATTGTATAGTTTCGTAGTTCAATTTGTCTTTGATGTAGATATTTTCCAATCTGTTTAGTTTATCAGCTATTAATCTTTCGCGCTCGATGTAGCCGGAGTATTTCAAAATAATTTCTGCTCCTTCTATTATTTCTTCTCTTATTTCAGTAATGTTTTCAATTTGCTGCCGGAGCGAAGGAACTGCTTCAGCCAGCGTGTTTATGCTGAGTTGCGGTCGCAAAACCAGGTCAGACAATTTACATCCATGTGCTAATTCAGTCGAATTATTAGAAATCAAAAATGCATTGATATCCTTTGGTTTTACGGAAGTGATTTTCAGGAAATCAATCAGTTTATCGATTCCGGTCTTTTTGTTCTTATATTGTTCCATGCGATTATTGTCAGCCAATCCCAGCTCATACGACTTTTCGGTCAATCGTTCATCGGCATCGTCCTGACGGAGAAGAATGCGGTATTCGGCACGCGAGGTAAACATCCGGTAGGGCTCATCCACGCCTTTAGTTACCAGATCGTCAATCAATACTCCGATGTAAGCCTCGTTTCTGTGTAGAATAAATTCATTTCCACCATGAACGTTGATGTGAGCATTGATTCCGGCTATCAGACCCTGACCCGCAGCTTCTTCATATCCTGTGGTACCGTTTACCTGACCGGCAAAAAACAGATTTTTTATTTTTTTTGTCTCGAGCGTATGTTTTAACTGTGTCGGGTCAAAAAAGTCGTATTCAATCGCGTAGCCCGGGCGGAAAAGTTGTACGTTTTCCAAACCAGGAACAGTATGAACCGCATCGATTTGAGTTTGGAGTGGGAGTGAGGAAGAAAAACCATTGATGTACCACTCGGTGGAATGCACGCCTTCGGGTTCCAGGAATAACTGATGTGAATCTTTATCGGCAAATGTTACTATTTTTGTTTCGATACTCGGACAGTAACGCGGACCGATACTTTGAATCTGACCGTTGTAAAGAGGCGAGAATTCAAGCCCCCGATTTAATACCTGATGAGTTTTATCATTTGTGTAGGTAATCCAGCAGCTTTGTTGAGGAAGTTGGCGGTGAATTTCTTTCAGGTAAGAGAATTTATGAAAATCATCATCACCCGGTTGTTCGGTTAAGTGTGAAAAATCAATCGTGCGCCCATCAACCCGCATCGGAGTGCCCGTTTTCATCCGGTCGGTGGTGAATCCGATTGATTTCAGCTGATCAGTAATTCCGAAAGAGGCAGGTTCTGAAACTCTTCCACCTGTCATTTGCTGTTTCCCGACGTGCATCAGTCCGCCAAGGAATGTTCCGGCAGTTAGTACCACAGCTTTAGCCCTGATTTCAACTCCCAACGCTGTAATTACACCGGTAACTGAATTATTTTCAAAAACAAACTGTTTTACCGTATCCTGCCAGATGTATAAGTTATCCGTATTCGAAACAATTTTTGTCCATTCTTCAATGAAATGTTTACGGTCACTTTGCGAACGGGGGCTCCACATAGCCGGTCCTTTCGAGCGGTTAAGCATCCGGAACTGAATGGCTGTTTTATCCGTTACAATTCCCATTTGTCCGCCCATTGCGTCAATTTCGCGCACAATCTGACCTTTGGCAATACCACCCACGGCAGGATTGCAGCTCATTTGAGCTATCTTGTTCATATCCATCGTAATAAGCAGGGTTTTTGAACCTAAATTAGCGGCAGCAGCAGCAGCTTCACAGCCTGCATGACCGGCACCTATCACAATGATATCGTATTTGAAATCCATTTATTATTGTTTTTTTTTAATTATCTAATGCCATCAATGCAAAACTGGCCAACCAATGATCTCCACCGTAATTTCCGGCAAAAAGAAGTGGTAAAGCTTTGTCAGCTAGTTTATTAGCTGTGATTATTAATGTATTTCGGTTTTTATTTTTAATCGGTAAAGCTTTCGCAATTTCCTTCATGCACCAAGCCCTTGAAAATGACAATCCAACCAGGTGAACCGTTTGATAGTCAGTTAAATCGCTTACAACCGGTATCTGGCAAACATTTTGAAAACTTTTATCGGATAAAAACCGGTTGTACCAGCTGGCAAATTCTTTCTGTGGAAGAATTTTACTCATCAACGAAGCAATTTGCAACGATGGCGAAAAGAAATCGGCGCCGTTTGGTTCTAAATAAGCAGGTGTATTTTGTTCTTTTCCGTAAAAATTCAATGCCTTTTCAATCAACGCATTTTCAAACTCCTTATCCTTTTTTGTTCTGGCCCATTCCAATGCAAAATTCAGTGCAAAAGCCGAATTCGGGTGTACACCCGTTCTGTCCGGATAGGTTTGCTTGGGCAGATACGCCTTCCATAAATCCACAATGACATTCGTAAGCGGTTGCAAAGCGTTGTGCCACTCGTGCGCTTTGGGATGATTCCATACCATCAGCTCGTTGTCCAACTTCAACAACCAGGCCCAGCCATAAGTTCTTTCAAAAGTTTTTGCATTTTCGAATTTTGAAAAATAATCGGCTTCAATCCTCATTTTCTCTATCCGGAATGAATTACCGAGAATTTTTACGATTTCATCGAAGTTTTTGTTTTCTGGGAATAACTTCAACACCCTCACAAGCATCCAGTGCCCGTGTACGCTGCTGTGCCAGTCAAACGATCCGTAAAACACCGGATGAAGCATACGGGGTGAAAAGTTCACTTCTTCTGCGCTGTTGTAGATATGTCCGGGTTTGTTCGGAAACTCAAGGGTAATGCTTTTTATTGGCATCTGAGCCAGTTTCAAAGCCATACTTTCAGTCAGAATAACGGGATTTTGTGCTTTTGAACCCAACGATAGGATGAATAAAAAAAGAAGTAATTTTCTCATTTTTTATTAGTGAAATTAAATCTCAGTGTGCAAAGTTACGAAGTTTTATACTTTTGTCAATAAACCACTTAAAGCATTAACGCTCATTTAAAATGACAAAACGACTAAGAACAGCGGAATGTTTTTAGTCGTTGAGCAAATGATTAATATTTCAATCAGTTTGTTTTTGCAATAAATAAATGATAAACCTGAACACAGCAAACTGCCACGTTAGAAATAATAATCGGCCAGGTCCAGCCCAGAAAGATACCATATCCGACAAAAAACATACAAGCAATTAAATTAATAATCCGAACGACTTTCATGTTTTTGGGGATAAAAGATACGACAAGTAAACTCATTGCAATATATCCAAAAACATTTTCTAAAACAGAGCTATCCATGCTGAATTTTTTAAAATTAGTCGGCAAAGATACGGATATTTTGGTTAAATGCAATTCTTAATCTCTTATGCTTGATTTCAATACCTGATTCTGATGTTGTGTTTTCGGTTCTCCAACCGAAAGTTATCAGATTGTAAGTTTATCCTTTTATCATTGTCAGTAGCATTTTGAATGGCCGTACAGCATGAAGTGCATGCGGAATTCCTGCAGGCATAATGATACATTCGCCTTTTTTCACCAGATGAGGTGTTTCGTCTATCAGAATTTCGGCTTCGCCATCCAGAATTTGTACCATGGCATCGTAGGAGGCCGTGTGCTCGGTAAGGCCCTGACCTTCGTCGAATGAAAACAGGGTGACATTTCCTGCAGGTGATTTGGTTATCTGCTTGCTTATTACACCTCCCGAGGCATATTCAATGGACTCTTCGAGAGGAAATACCTTTGCTTTTTCAAAAAAGATACTTTTCGGTCTGTTTTTATCGTATGTAAATTCCATATTGCAAAAAATAAGATAAATACTTTGTAACTGAAAATGAAAGTATTATGTTAAGCGAGCCCGTTAAATATCCTTTTCGGCTATCAGGTATTCAGCAATCTGAACAGCATTCAGCGCGGCTCCTTTCTTGATTTGATCGCTTACACACCAGAAGGTGATGCCATTTGGATTGGAAATGTCCTTACGCACTCTGCCAACGTGAACGGGATCTTTACCGGAAAGGAAAAGCGGCATCGGATATATTTTTTCAGCCGGATTGTCCATCAGAATGACACCATGAGCCTTTGAGAATGCTTCGCGGGCTTCTTCAACGCTAACCGGGCGTTCGGTTTCGGCCCAAACACTTTCTGAATGAGCTCTCAATGTAGGTACACGTACGCAGGTGGCACTTACTTCCACATCCGAATGCATGATTTTTCGGGTTTCATGATACATTTTCATCTCCTCTTTGGTGTATCCGTTTTCAGTAAATACATCAATATGAGGAATTACATTATAAGCCAGCTGATAAGCAAATTTACTGACCGTAGGTTGTTCACCGTTGGAAATCTGACGGTATTGCAGTTCCAGCTCATCCATAGCCGCAGCTCCTGCTCCGCTGGCAGCCTGATAGGATGACACATGAACCCGTTTGATATGCGATAAATCTTCGATAGCTTTCAGTGCAACAACCATCTGAATAGTAGTACAATTCGGATTGGCAATTATTCCGCGTGGACGGTTTTTAGCATCGGCAGCATTCACTTCGGGTACTACCAGCGGTATATCATTTTCCATACGGAATGCACTTGAATTATCAATCATTACCGCTCCGAATCGGGTAATATCTTCAGCAAATTCTTTTGAAATACTTGCTCCGGCTGATGTAAAAGCAATGTCAATGCCCTTGAAATCGTCACCGTGAACCAGTTCTTTCACAATCAGTTTTTTACCTTTAAATTCATATTCCTTACCCGCACTGCGTGAAGAACCAAATAAAACCAATTCGGTGAGTGGAAAATTCCGTTCTTCCAATACCCTTAAAAATTCTTGTCCTACGGCGCCGCTGGCGCCAACGATTGCAACTTTCATAATTTTTTTATCGTTTAATGTAACTGATAATTTGAAATAATAACTATTTTTGTTTGTAAAATGTTTTCTCAACATTATTTTTTGCAAAAGTAATTCAATTTTAAACCAAATGCTTGATTTATGAGAAAAACAGTCGTTTTTTTATGCTTTTTGTTGCCTTTTTTTGTTTTTTCACAAAATAAAATCGAATGGAAAGAAGATTTTTCAGACGGAAATTTTACTGAAAATCCGCTTTGGTCCGGAAATACAGAAAACTTTGCTGTAAATACCGACTTTCAGCTTCAATCGAAAGCTTCTGCAGCTTCAAAGTCATTTCTGACCACATATTCTGAAGTATTCGATAATGCCGTGTGGGAGTTTTGGGTGAAAATCAACTATAATCCTACTTCCAGCAATTATGCTTCGATATATGTCATTTCAGACAGAGCAGATCTTTCAGGTGATGTAAACGGATATTATATTCAGATAGGAAATACTTCCGATGAAGTTTCGTTGTACCTGCAGCAAGGTTCAAAGAGGACTAAAATAATCGACGGAACCGATGGGCGAACCAACTCAAATCCCGCAGAAATTTATGTAAAACTGATTCGGGATAAGGATGGTAATTTTATGTTATACAGCAAGTTGCCTTCAGAATCCGATTTTTATGCCGAAGGCAGCGTACAGAACCTGAATGTGGCAGGAAGCAAATATTTCGGTCTGCTTTTCTCAAATTCATCTCTTACCGGAAATGCGTATTTTTTTGACAACATATCAGTTTTGGGTGAAAAATTTGAGGATAAGCTGCCGCCCGAATGGATAAACCTTACACTGACAGAGCCAAACAGAATGATACTGAATTTTTCAGAACCGGTGGATATTTCGCAAGCCCGTTTTGAAGCTGATAGAGGGATAGGTGTACCATCTGAAGTAATAATAGCTGCAGATAAAATGAAGATTGAACTGATTTTCAACCAAAATTTTGAAAAAGGAAAGATTTATACGCTGAACGCACTCAATGTAAAGGATTTAGCAGGTAATCTGCTGGTTGTCAATCAAAAAAAGATTGGAATAATTGAAAAAACAGATTTCGGTGATTTGATTATCAACGAAATTCTTTTTGAACCGGCTACCGACATACCTGAGTATTTTGAAGTATTTAATCATTCATCTAAAATACTTGACCTGAGTAAAATTAGTTTTGGGACGCGTAAAACCGATGGTTCGTTTTCTCCGGCCAATTATTTCCCGGATAAAACCCTGATTCTGCCCGGCCAGTATCTGGCACTGACTCCTGATCCGGAAATTATTAAAAATACTTATTCCACGCCCGATACGGCTAATATCATTTTTTCATCCAAATGGAGTGCTCTGAACAACGCCAGTGCAAGTTTTTTGATAACCAACCAAACAGGCGATTCCATTTACGATGAAGTGAAATACGATGTAAAATGGCATCATTCGCTCATTAAAAACACGAAAGGCGTTTCGCTTGAGAAGTTAAATCCGTCGTTACCATCGCAAAGTTCAGAAAGCTGGCATTCGGCATCTTCACAATCAGGTTACGGAACACCCGGCTATCGAAACTCTCAGTACAGGGAAATCACAGCTGAAACGAGTACCGAAAAATGGGTATGGATTGAGCCGGAAGCTTTTACACCCGATAATGATGGAACAGACGACGTATGTTTTATCCGATACAAGACAGATGCAGCAGGATATACAGCCAATGTTACCGTTTTCAGTGCGGTAGGTGTAAAGATGAGGCAATTGGCCTCTAATGTACTTCTTGATGCTGACGGATTTCTCTCCTGGGACGGCAGGACTGACCGCGGTCAAAACGTAAATCCGGGTATATATGTGCTTTACTTTGAGATGATTAACACCGAAACAGGTGTTAAAAAAACAGAAAAATTACCTCTGGTGGTTTCAACCCGATGAATTTTAGTTATTTAACAACTTATATCTCAAATAAATCAACTATCTTTGCAGTCATTTTTTTAACAAATAACTACTTAAGATGGATAAAATAAGTTATGCTTTAGGTTTAAGTTTGGGAAACAACTTATTGAGCAGTGGAATTAAATCATTGAATATAGAAAAACTCGCCCGCGGCATTCAGGATGTTTTGGAGCAAAAAAAGCCCGAAATAACCTATCAGGAAGCCCAGGAAATAATTGACGAATATTTCCGGAAACTACAGGAACAATCAAGTGAAAAGACTATTTCAGAAGGAAAAGCATTTTTGGAATCTAACGGAAAGCGTCCGGAAGTGATTACGCTCAAAAGTGGTTTGCAATATGAAATAATAAATAAAGGAAACGGTAATCTGCCCAAAGCAAGCGATAAAGTAAGAGTACATTACCACGGAACTTTGATTGACGGAACAGTATTCGACAGCTCGGTGCGACGGGGCGAACCGGCTACTTTTGGTGTAACACAGGTCATTTCGGGATGGGTTGAAGCCCTGCAATTGATGCCCGTAGGCTCCAAATGGAAATTGTATATTCCTTCAAATCTTGCATACGGTGCTCAGGGAGCAGGTCAGCATATCGGACCGCACACCACCCTTATTTTTGAGGTAGAATTACTGGATATTGTAAAATAAATAAATACAAATCAGGTTTTTATTAAAAACAAACTGAAATAAATCCCCTGATAAAATTAACTTCTGGAAAAAGGAATAAAAATAATAGATTAATAAACAAAAAAATGAAAAAACAAAATTTTCTTACTTTGGTGGCTTTTGCTGCTATTTTAGGTTTCGTATCTTGTAATTCAGGTTACAAGACTCAGGAAGTGTCTCTTAAAACACAGGAAGACAGTTTGAATTATGCCCTTGGTGTAATCAACGGAGAAGGTATCAGATCATCTTATTTCCAAAACGACTCTACCAACGAAAGTCTGGGACAAATGATGGTTGCTTTGGATAAAGCATTCAACAGCAACAACAAAGATGAAATGTACAAATACGGAAATCAAATCGGCAACATGCTGAAACAGCAGAAATCAGCCGGCTTGATGGGCGATTCCACTCTGGTTTTTGATCAGAAATTAATCACCCTGGGACTCGTTAACGGACTGAAAGGATTTACCGAAGGAATGACGCCCGATCAGGCTCAGCAATTTATCCAAACTACTATGATGAAACTGCAGGAAGCTAAAAATCCGGTACAACCAAGCGTTCCCGCTGACACTACTGCTGCAGCTACTGTAAAGTAATAAATTTAAATCGTCAAAACATTAAACAGAGAAATTAAAATGAAAAAGCAAAATATATTTTTAGTATTGGCAGCTGTAGCAGTCATCGGATTCACAGCATGTAATGGCGGAGGCGTATCCACCACAGCAAAAGCACCTAAACTTACTTCTCAGATCGACAGTTTGAACTATGCATTCGGTCTGGCAAACGGAAATGACCTCAAAATGGGAATGTTTCAAAACTCAACAGATTCAGTTGATAAAAAAATTGGTGCATTCATCAAAGGATTGAACGATGGCCTGAGCGGACCTGTAGAAAAAAATCCGCAATTCAGTGGAGTAGGAAACGAATTCGGAAGCTGGCTAAACCAACAGAAGGAAGCCGGACTCATGGGAGACTCAACACTCAAACTTAACTATGACATTATTAAGCAGGCAGTAATCAACGGCATTAAAAAAGCAAATACACAAATGACACCTGAACAGGCACAGGAATATCTCAATAAAACGATGATGGCCCGTCAGGAAAAAGCATTGCTCGAAAAGCACGGTGCTAAAAAAGAAGCCGGAGATAAATTTCTGGCCGAAAACGGCAAAAAACCCGGTGTTGTTACTACCGCAAGTGGATTGCAGTACGAAGTGGTGAAAGCAGGAACAGGCGCCAAACCAACTGCTTCTGACATGGTAAAGGTTCACTACAAAGGAACACTGCTGGATGGAAAAGAATTCGACAGTTCGTACAAACGTAACGAACCGGCAACATTTGGTGTAGGTCAGGTAATCAAAGGATGGACAGAAGGACTTCAGTTGATGCCTGTAGGATCAAAATATAAATTCTACATCCCCTACAATCTGGCATACGGTGCGCAGGGCACTCCCGATATACCTCCTTTCTCCACCCTGGTATTCGAAGTAGAATTACTTGAAATTGTAAAATAAACGAATAAGCTACAAATAGTCATTATTTTAACTATTCCAATGAAAAAATATTCATTAATAGCTATAGCAGCCTTGTTTTTAACAGGCTGCTCTTCTGTTAAAAAAGTAGAGATAGTACCTATTTTACCGGATGTCGTAATGTCGAATGCTGTAGACTCCATGAGCTATGCCTTAGGAATCAATATGGGAGCAGACTTTGCTAAAAATATCGAATCCATTCCCGGAGGAAAATCCAATATTGATCTTATTATAAAAGGATTTTCACAAGCCATGAAAAAGGATTCGACGCTGCTAAAACCCGAAGTAGCTCAGGAATATTTCCGAAAATACATCATGGCCGAACAAGCCAGGGACAACGAAGCCAAAAAAGC
>SAAL01000056.1 GCA_009929445.1 Bacteroidia bacterium | reverse complement strand
ATGCAGAAATTATTCTCTGAAAATGAGACACTTACAAAATACTTAAATTTCAAAAACCTAACGCAAGCGGGTTAATAGAGCTTGCGAAAGTTGAATTACTTAAAACTGAATATTGTGGATAACTTTTCAATGAATTTAAATCCCCTGGTGGCATTTTTGAAGAAATCGCCCAAAGAATTTACCAAAGCAGATATTATCAATTACGTGGTAGCTAATGAAATCAAAATGATTGATTTCAGATACGTTGCCGGAGACGGCAGGCTGAAAACGCTTAATTTTATTCTCACTGACCTGCACTATCTGGAGCAAATTCTCTCCACAGGTGAGCGAGTGGATGGTTCGAGCCTGTTCCCGAATTTTTTACACGCCGGTTCGAGTGATTTGTACGTGATACCCCGTTTTTCAACTGCATTTCTCGATCCGTTCAATGAAATACCTACTTTATCGATGTTCTGTTCATTTTTCAACAAGGATGGCGAACCCATGAAAAATTCGCCTGAATACATTCTGAAAAAAGCTGCCCAAAACTTTACCAGCGTAACAGGAATGAATTTTCAGGCAATGGGCGAACTGGAGTTTTACGTCATCGGCGACCGTGAAGATGCATTCCCGATTCCGAATCAAAGAGGATATCACGAAGCCGGACCTTTTACCAAATTCGAACAATTTCGCCGCGATTGTATGCTTTTCATTGCACAGGCCGGAGGAATGATTAAATACGGACACTCTGAAGTGGGTAATTTTACACTGGGTGATAAAATTTACGAACAGAACGAAATTGAATTTCTGGTAACCGATGTCTGCGATGCTGCCGATCAACTGGTTTTAGCCAAGTGGATTATCCGTTCAATGGCTTACAGGTATAACCTGGATGTAACCTTCGCACCGAAAATCACAACAGCCAAAGCGGGAAGCGGTATGCACATTCATACCCGAATTACAAAAGAAGGTGTAAATCAATATGTTAAAGATGGTGCGCTCAGTGAAACCGCAAAAAAAGCCATAGCCGGATATATGACCTGTGCGGCATCACTCACTGCATTCGGCAATATGAATCCAACGTCGTACTTTCGGCTGGTGCCTCATCAGGAAGCACCCACATCCATCTGCTGGGGCGACCGCAACCGTTCGGTACTTGTGCGGGTACCACTCGGATGGACAGGCAGCAACAACATGGTGGCAATGGCCAATCCGAAAGAAAATCCTGAAATACAAGATTATTCCGATAAGCAAACCATCGAATTTCGCTGCCCGGATGGAAGTGCCGACATTTATCTGCTTATGGCAGGTTTATGCGTAGCCGCCCGTCATGGATTTGAAATGGAAAATCCGTTGGAAATAGCTGGAAAAACGTATGTGGATGTAAATATTCATCGCCAGGAAAATCGTAAGATGATGGATTCGCTGGCACAATTGCCGGCTTCGTGCTGGGATTCTGCTGGCGAACTGGAGAAAAACCGGGCTGTTTTTGAAAAACATGGTGTATTTGATCCACAGATTATCGACGACATCATTCGCCAGTTGAAATCTTTCAATGATCAGCATATACGCGAAGAGATTGCCAACAATCCACCTAAAATGGCTGAGATTGTGGATACGTATTTTTATTGCGGATAAAGAACGCGGTTAAAAAAAACAAAAAGCGGATATCAAACTCATGATTTCCGCTTTTTTTTAATACGAATACTATTCAGCAAGTATAAATTTTTGGGTCTGTCTGCTGCAAAATCAGGTGCATTTATCTGTACATTCTCTCCTGCACCGCTTTCACATCTTCCGAAACCAAATAATCATCATAATCCATTTGTTTGTCGATGATTCCTTTTGGTGTAAGTTCGATGATACGGTTACAAACCGAATGGATGAACTCACGGTCGTGTGACGACATCAACACATTTCCTTTGAAGTTGATCAGCGTATTGTTGAATGCCTGTATGGATTCCAGATCGAGGTGATTCACTGGCGAATCCAGCACCATTACGTTGGCGTTGGCAAGCATCATACGGGCTATCATGCAGCGCATTTTTTCACCTCCGGAGAGTACGCTTGCTTTTTTGTAGATTTCCTCGCCGCTGAACAGCATTTTACCCAGGTAACTGCGTATGAATGACTCGGTAGTATCACTGGAGAACTGTGCAAACCAGTCGGCTATGCTCATTTCTGTATTGAAAAAGGCTGAGTTATCCAGCGGCAGATAAGCGTTTTTAATGGTAATTCCCCAGTTGTAGGTTCCTTCGTGTACTTTATCGTTTCCGCTTATGATTTCAAAAAATGCAGTCATGGCACGCGGGTCGCGGCTCACGAAGGCAATTTTATCATTTTTTTCCACGTTGAAGTTCACATCTTTGAAAAGTACCGTGCCATCATCGGCTGTTTTGCTCAATCCGGCTACTTCGAGCACCATATTGCCGGGTTCGCGTTCGGGAGTGAAAATGATACCCGGATACCTGCGTGTGGAAGGCTGGATTTCATCTACATTCAGCTTTTCGAGCATTTTTCGGCGGCTTGTGGCCTGACGTGATTTTGCCACGTTGGCACTGAACCGGCGAATGAATTCTTCGAGTTCTTTTCGTTTTTCATCGGCTTTTTTGTTCTGATTGCGCTGTTGCTCCAGTGCCAGCTGACTGGATTCATACCAGAATGAATAATTTCCGGCAAACAGTGAGATTTTTCCGTAGTCAATATCCACGGTATATGTACTTACTGCATCAAGAAAATGGCGGTCGTGGGATACCACAAGAACCGTATTTTCATAATTCGCCAGATAATCTTCCAGCCACATTACGGTTTCCAGGTCAAGGTCGTTGGTCGGCTCATCCAGCAGCAGATTGTCCGGTTTTCCGAATAAAGCACGAGCCAGCAGCACTTTCACTTTTTCCTTTCCGCTCAGCTCTTTCATCAGCAGATAATGCTTGTCTTCTTTGATTCCAAGTCCGCTTAACAACGCAGCTGCATCACTTTCAGCATTCCAACCGTTCATTTCAGCAAATTTTTCTTCCAGTTCAGAAGCACGCATGCCGTCTGCATCCGAAAAATCTTCTTTTAGATATATGGCATCCTTTTCTTCTTTTACTTTCCAAAGCTTGTCGTGACCCATCATAACGGTGTCAAGAACCGAAAATTCATCAAACTCAAAGTGGTCCTGTTTTAACACTGAAAGTCGTTCGCCGGGTCCAAAATGAATGGTACCGCGCGTAGGATCGAGATCACCGCTCAGCATGCGAATGAGGGTGGATTTGCCGGCACCATTGGCACCGATTACGCCGTAGCAGTTGCCGGGAGTGAATTTGAGATTAACATCCGAGAAAAGTACACGTTTGCCAAATTGAATGGCAAGATTCGAAACAGTTATCATAAGCAAAAAAGAGAATGACCTGCTCCCTAACCCCCTGATGGGGGATTTGTGAACCTGTCATTCATTATCTAATTAAAAAAAATAATATTTGTTTTTATGTTAGTCTAATTCTGACTTACCAACACTTATTCCCCCATCAGGATTTACCCGCCTCAGGTGTGGGGTTAGGGGGCAAATTGGGTTTTATTTTTATTCAATTATACCTAAATGGCGTGCTACTTTTGAAATTTTTTCGATGGATTCATCGATTTGTTCAAATGTGTGTGTTGCCATGAGCGAATAGCGTATCAGCGTATCTTCGGGGCTTACCGCAGGTGTAACCACCGGATTGACAAATACGCCGTCGTCCATGAGCATACGTGTGAGCGTGAAAGTCTTCATGTTGTCACGCACGTAAAGCGGAATGATAGGAGTTTCGGTCGGACCGATTTCGAAACCTGCTTTTTCAAATCCTTCTTTGGCACGCCTGGTATTTGCCCAGAGCTGATCTTTTCTCCATGTTTCTTCGGCCATCACATCAAGTGCCGCCAGCACACATCCGGTGGAAGCAGGAGTGATTGAAGCACTGAATATCAGGGTTCGCGAAGTATGTTTCAGATAATTGATAATATTTTCGTCGGCAGCGATAAATCCTCCGATTGTTCCAAGCGATTTGCTGAATGTTCCCATCACCAGATCCACGTCGTCTGAAACTCCGAAATGTTCGCATACTCCTGCTCCTGTGGCTCCGAATACACCGAGCGAGTGAGCTTCGTCAACATAAAGTGAAGCGTTGTATTTTTTGGCTAATGCTACCATTTCGGGCAGTCTGGCTACGTCTCCTTCCATACTGAAAACTCCGTCGGTGATGATAAGTTTTACTTTGTCAGGTTCACATTTCCTGAGCACTTTTTCCAGGTGCTCCATGTCGTTGTGCTTGTATTTCAGTGTTTTGCCGAATGTGAGTCTTTTTCCTTCGATGATGGAAGCGTGATTGCGTTCATCGTAAATCAAATAGTCGTCACGTCCTACCAGGCACGGTACAACTCCTGAATTTACGGTAAAACCGGTGGGGTAAACCAATGCTGCTTCCTTGTGAACTAATTTTGCAAGTTTTTCTTCCAGTTCGAGGTGAATATCCAGTGTTCCATTCAGAAATCGTGAGCCGGCACAACCTGTACCGTATTTTTCTACTGCTTTTATTGCACCTTCTTTAAGTTTCGGATGGTTGGTAAGTCCGAGGTAGCTGTTTGAACCAAACATCAGAACGGGCTTTCCGTTTATCTTTACAACTGTGTCCTGATCGGATTCGATTGGACGAAAGTAAGGGTAAAGACCCAATTTTTTTACTCTTTGAGGCTCCTGATATTGAGCTAATAGATCGCTTAAAAAACTCATAAGTTGTATTTAAAATTTTTTTAGGGTGCAAAGATACAATATTTTATTTAAAAATTGGATTTTTTGAAATTTCTTAAAATATCAGACGTAAATCATTCCAGAAACCGGGATATGATTTGCTGACAACCTCCGGATGGCGGATAGTTAGCGGATGCAGCAGTGCAGCGGGCGCAAAAGCCATGGCCATGCGGTGATCGTCGTAGGTGGAAATTTCGGGATTTTCATTCATTAAACATTTTTCGCCATTCCATGCAAGCTGACCTTCGGCCGGTTCGTGAATTACGTAACCCAATTTTCTCAATTCGTTTATCAATGCATCAATGCGGTTTGTTTCCTTAATTTTCAGACTTTGTAACCCTGTGAAATCAAACGTTATTCCCTTCAGACAACAGGTTACTGCTATAGTTTGCGCCAGATCGGGGATGTTTTTGAAGTCGAGCGTCAGGTGCTTAACCGGTAATTTTTCGTCGGGAGTCAGTATCACTCCGTGTTCGGTGTATTCGGTCGAAACACCCAGCGATTCAAAAATCTCAGCCACCCGGCTGTCGCCCTGACAGCTGTCTTTTTTCAATCCGCGCAGCGTGATTTTTCCTTCCCGGGCTACCGAGAGTATCTCATACCAGTACGAAGCTGCCGACCAGTCGGATTCCACCTGAAACGGAACAGGAGAGTACACTTGCGGTTTTATGTTTATTTCGTTGTTCTGAAATTCAACTTTTATACCAAAATCCTGCATCATATTAATGGTCATTCGGATGTATGGTATTGAAATCACCTCGCCTTCAAGGCTTATTTTCAATCCTTGCTGCATGTAGGGTGCTATCATCATCAGTGCCGAAATGTACTGGCTGCTTACGCCTCCGTTCAGACAGATGTGGCCGCCTTTGAGAGCGCTGCCGTAAATTTTCAGCGGAGGAAATCCTTCTTTTTCAAGGTATTCAATTTTAGCTCCCAACGAGTTCAGTGCATCTACAAGCAGTTTTATGGGACGGTTTTTCATTCGTTCGCTGCCGGTGATGCGCCATTCGCCCACCGTTTTGGCCAGAAATGCTGTGAGAAACCGCATGGACGTGCCGGCTGCGCCAACATCAAACCGGTAATCGTTGCTGTTCAGCACGTTGATCAGCACACGGGTGTCGTCACAGTCCGAAAGATTTTCGATTTCGAAGGGACTGTAAGAGAGTGCATTTAATATCAACGCTCTGTTGCTGATGCTTTTGGAAGCCGGAAGGTTTATCTCCAGCTGAATTTTATCCGGGTTAAGTGCAAGATTGATAGCTGATTCCATGTTTTTGTTTTAAAAAGAAAACTTCCTGTTCCATTTTTCGGAAACAGGAAGTCAAAAGTAGTTATTTTGAATGGATTACGAAAATTTAACCCGCAACGTTGGTTTCTATCAGCGCGGCGAATGCCTGCATAAATTTCCCGAAGAAATCTTTGGTGCTATCTTCGGTCAGTTTTCCGTTTTCGTCAAATAAACTCATTGCATTGCCAATGTAAGCTTCGGGCTGAGCCAGTACCGGCATATTGAGGAAAGCCAGTGTCTGACGTAAGTGATGGTTGGCTCCGAAAGCGCCCGTACTACCGATTGTTACGCTCACTACGGCAGCCGGTTTGGCGTTCCATACGCTTTGTCCCCACGGACGCGATGCTACATCCAGTGCATTTTTAAGTACACCCGGTACGGAGCGGTTGTATTCCGGAGTTACAAAAAGTATGGCATCCATGCTGCTCACTTTATTTCGGAAATCAACCCAAGACTGTGGAGGAGTTAAATCCAGGTCTTCGCTGTAAAGTTCGAGATTTCCGATTTCGAGGAATTCGAAACTCAAATTTTCGGGTGCATTTTCTACTAAAGCTTTTGCTGCTTTTTTATTGAATGATTCTTTGCGCAAGCTGCCTACAACAACCCCTACTTTAAAATTTTTCATTTTTTTGTATTGTTTTTTGTTTGTAATTTTTGATTTTGCTCTTTATAACAAATCAATTGCAAAAATTGTTTCAATTTATTTTGTTTATTCTGTATAGATGATTTTTATAATCCTACTGTCTAATCAACAAAAAACTCTGCTAACGTTTTAATTTTAGCAGAGTTATCTGAGATTTTAATTTATAGTTTTTTTTGGGAGCAAAATTTAGATTTTTTTCAATTCACTATATCGAAAAAAATCCTTAATTAGTAGAAAAACCATATTATAAAGCTCTGAAAGTCCCCCAAGAAGGTACCTCCCTGCCGCAGGCAGGTTTACGGGGCTTATTTTTCTTTTTTAATTTTCATCAGCAGCCAGGTTGTAGATTGCTTCAACGTCTTCTGCAGAGAGTTTTACAAAATTCCCAACACCCCGTTTGTCCATTTTGAGCATTTGAATTAATGTAGGGATGTCTTCGCGCTTTGCTCCGAGTTCTTTGAATCTTACGGGCATTCCGATGGCTTTAAGAAACGATTCAAATCGTTCAATTCCTTCCCGGGCTGTTCGTTCAGGCTGCTGGAAATCCATCTGACATCCGAAAACGCGTACTGCGAACTGTGCAAACCGCATCACATCATGCTTCATGGTGAATTTCATCCAGGCGGGAAACATTACAGCCAGTCCTGCTCCGTGTGCCACATCGTAGAGAGCTGATAACTCGTGTTCGAGCTGATGTGAACCCCAGTCCTGAACGCGTCCTACGCCGCAGATATCGTTGTGAGCCACCATGCCCGCCCACATGATGTTGGCGCGGGCTTCATAATCGGCAGGATTGGTTATTGCTTTGGGTGCTTCGTTGATGATAGTGAGCATGACTGCTTCGCAAAGCCGATCGGTAATTTCCACATCCCTGGTGTTGGTAAAATACCTTTCGAGTACGTGTGCAAACATATCGGTAGCACCTGCAGCGGTCTGAAACGGCGGAAGAGTGGTGGTAAGTTCCGGATTCAGGATAGAGAAAACCGGTCGGATTTTGTCGCTCAGGGTACCCCGTTTTACCATTCCGTTTTCATGAGTGATGACCGATGAGGCAGATGCTTCGCTTCCGGCAGCCGAGAGTGTAAGAATTGTGGCTACGGGTAATGCTTCTTCAATTTTTCTGCCGGTGTAGAAATCCCAGAAATCGCCTTCGTAGGGTACTCCTATGGCGATGGCTTTGGCTGAGTCGATAGCGCTTCCGCCTCCAACGGCCAGAATGAAATCCACTTTTTCTTTCCGGCAGAGTTCAATGCCTTCATATACCAGTCCGCTTCGCGGATTGGGCACTGCTCCACCAAGTTCGATGTGGTGAATACCTTCTGCATCCAGTGATGCAATAACTCTGCCCAAAAGCCCGCTCCGTACTACCGAACCGCTTCCGTAGTGTATCAGTACTTTTTTTCCTCCGAATCTGCTGATAAGTTTGCCGGCTTTTTCTTCTGTGTTTCGCCCGAATTCAAAATAAGTAGGGCTGTAAAAGCTAAAATTATTCATCTGATTGTTGTTTTAGTATAATGATTAGAAATTTTATTTGAGAATTTAATTATTACTATTCCTTTGGCACAATTACACAAGATTTTCTACGAATTCGATGGTTTTATTGCCTAATGCCGTTTTACGTTCGATGTGGTTAAGTACTTCTTTTACAAAGGGATTCATTTCAAAACTTCCCCTTACGTTTTCAAAATCCTTGTGTTTTTGCTCATCGTCGCCATCTACCCCGAATCCGATCATGGATATGAGGTTGAATTCTTTTTTTGCATCGTCGTATATCAAATTGTCGAGCTCTACTACCGAATCTCTCCAGAGTCGGATAAAAGAGTTTATCTCTTCTTTGGTTACCGCAGCGATTGGTTTTTTCCAGTATTCTTCCAGTTTTTCCTGCGCCCAGGTCCATTCGTAGTTGTAGTATTCAGTGTGCATCTCTTCAAATCGTTTTTGTATGGATTTTAGAGTCATTTTGTCTTTTTCGATGTCGTTCAGCAGTCTTTCCACTTCTTTTTTCGGCACTATCAAACCCGATAGATCAATCCAGTCTCCCGAACCTTTCCGGGTGGCACTTGCGAGTGATTTCTGAAGTTCGGCAAATGACGACGGATTTTCTTTCACAATTTTACTTATGAGCGAGTTGCCCAAAAATTTGTAAATGCCTGTTTTATACAACTTTATCCCTTTATTCAGCGACGAATTTCTAATTCTGCAATTCTGATAGGTGTATAGTTCTGTAGTTTCACCCGAAATCTTTTTCAGATTTTCAAGCACTTCTACGCCTTTATACATTTTATGAATGGTGTAAGGGCTCAACAGGTTGAAATTTATCGGATCAAGTTTCACATCGTCCTTCCGGTTGTCACGTTTGGGCCATTTTTGGGCATCACGTATTGTTCCCACGCTTCGCAGGTTGACTGCCGGTACCAGATAGCTTTCGGTGGCATTTTCGATCAGGTAGGAGAAAGGTAGATCGGTAGTATCCGAATGCGATGTGTGGCGACCCATGACGAGTGTAAATGTTCCGATTTTGGCTGGCCACAGTAAATATGAATCGCTTGTGGTCTTGGAGCCCCGCTCTACAATACCCTGATGAATGGGTCCGAGTTTGTACATGTGGTTGCTCTGGTTGGAGCCGCTGCCGGCATTCAGAAATGAAAACATGCCGGCTATGAGCAGGCTCGATTTGTGATGCGAAACCGTGTAAGGTCCTGCAAAAATGGCTGTAGCTTCACCGTGCATGCCCTGGCAGTTGGAGAAAAAGACCGAATCGAGGGCTGAATAATGCTTGTCCATAATACATCCTTGTCCGATGAAACATTTGGAAATCAGAGTTGAATCGGTAATACTGGTACCTGAACTCAGAATAAAATCAGTAGCTTTTACACCCGATCCGATGGCTACAGGAGCTTTTTTATTGCTGTTGACGGATCCGTTTTTCAGGTTGGATGCACCTTTTATTGATGCATATTCTCCTATTTTTACGTTTTTAATTCTACCGCAATTGACTATGATTGAATTTTCGCCTATTTCGCCCATTTCCGAACTGATTTGCCGGGCGTAATTGTCTATCATGTTCTGAAGTTTCTCTATCACTTCCGGACGGTGTCTGTACAGGGTGAGAATGTAGGCAAGCGGTGCAGACAGATGGTCGAAAATCGGTATTTCACGTCCGCCGGTTTCGTTCATCACCCCTACACGCGTTCCGTTTCCGAAACTGGAGTTCTGATCTACCAGCATTGTGTTTGTGTTTTCGATGTAACATCCGTTTCCTATATGGTAATTGGCAATATAGTTCTGAATTTTATCAATGAAAACATCGTTTCCAATGGTGCAGTTGTGAATGCAGCAGTTATAAATTCCGCTGTGTTTTTTAAAGCCGCCTTCCATTTCGAATACTTTGTTGAAAGTGCCTAAGCGTACGTTGCCCGAAAAACTTACGTTTGATATGTAAGCCGGATTGAAATCCTGTGCTACGGTTATATTATTCCAGTTGTCGGCATTGCAGCCGTACACCACGAGGGTGGCAATTTCTTTTTCTGTAAGGTTTCTGTAATTGTCCATAATTGCGATTTGGTTGTTGTTTTTTAAAAAATTAACTCATTTCTTCTTCGTTGTATTTGTCAAATAGAAAATCATTGTAGGGATAACGTTCTACGTGAATGATTTTCACTTTTTCATACACCATTTTTTTCAGTTCTTCGAGGTTGGTCTTGTTTTTTGCCGATATAAAAATGCAGTTTTCGTGGAGTTTGCTCATCCAGGTATTTTCGAGTTCTTCCAGACTTATGTTCTCACGTTTCACCGGCGAAAGGTCATCACTTTCTTTCGGAGTGTATGTAAATGCATCTATTTTATTGAAAATGAGAATCATTGGTTTTTCGGATTTGTCGATTTCTTTCAAAGTCTGATTTACCACTTCCAGTTGTTCCTCGAAGTTTGGGTGTGAAATATCCACAATGTGCAGCAATAAATCGGCCTCCCGGACCTCGTCGAGCGTTGATTTGAATGACTCGATCAGATGGTGGGGCAGTTTTCGGATAAATCCCACAGTGTCCGAAAGCAGGAAAGGAAGGTTTTCAATTATTACTTTCCGAACGGTTGTATCCAGCGTGGCAAAAAGTTTGTTTTCGGCAAAAACTTCCGATTTACTGAGCAGATTCATCAGGGTGGATTTTCCCACGTTCGTATAACCAACCAATGCCACCCGAACCATTTTTCCTCTGTTTTTACGCTGGGTAGCCATCTGGCGGTCAATGACTTTAAGATCTTCTTTCAACAGGGAGATTTTTTTCAGTATAATTCGCCGGTCGGTTTCAAGCTGAGTTTCTCCGGGTCCGTAGCGCCCTATTCCGCCTCCCCGCTGCCTTTCAAGGTGTGTCCACATACCCGTAAGTCGGGGCAAAATGTATTGATATTGAGCAAGTTCTACCTGTGTTTTTGCATTGGCAGTTTGCGCACGTCTGGCAAAAATATCCAGTATCAGATTGGTGCGGTCAAGCACTTTCACCACATCCACGGCATTCGGGCTTTGATCTACCAGTTCTTTTTCGATATTCCGAACCTGCCGGGGCGATAGTTCATCGTCAAATATGACGATTCCGATATTGTTTTCTTCCACATAGGTTTTGATTTCCTGCAGTTTACCCGGCCCTACGAATGTATTGGGATGAGGATATTCCAACCGTTGCAGAAACATTTTTTCGGGAATGGCTCCGGCTGTTTCAGCCAGAAACGCCAGTTCATCCAGGTATTCCCGGGCTTTGTCTTCGGGTTGGTCAGCGGTGATAAGTCCCACGAGGATAGCTGTTTCCTGATATATTTCTGTTTTTATTTCGTTTCTGTTTGGCATTATGACTTGTAATAAAAATTCCTGACCCGCAAAAATACGATAATTCTTTTAAAATAATTCTATTCTGTTTTTCGAAATGACGAAATAATAGCCTCGGAAGGTTATGGTGTTTTTTTATTGATCTGTTATAATTACTTCAGAATATTTTCGTTTATAAATAAGTTGAGAAAATTGGATTTCAACACCAAAAAAGTATATCTTTGTATCTTTTTTTTAAGTAATGAGTCATTCGTTCCACATTTAGTCCGAACATGCTGAAAAGATTAGTCCTGTTTTTTTTATTTATTTTCAATCTTATTTCACTTTTTCCGCAAACGGGAAGAGGTGTATATCGTTTTCTCGATTTGCCTGTCTCATCGCGTATGGCTGCCATCGGCGGTATGAATGTTTCGCTGCGCGATAACGATGTGAACTTTGCATTTATGAATCCTGCCCTGCTTACCGGCGAAACTCACGGAGTAATTGGGCTCAATATGGCCAATTACCTGGCTGATATTAAATTCGGAAGTGCAGTTTACGGACACAATTTCGGTGAAAATAATTTCACTTCATTCGGGGTGCAGTACGTGGATCTGGGGAAATTCGAAGGGTACGATGAACTCGGAAATTTTACGGAGGATTTTACTGCAAAAGATATTGCGCTTTATATGAGCTATGCACGCCGGCTTGACGATTATTTCACGGTAGGGGCAACTTTTAAACCGATTTTTTCGTCATACGAACGTTACACCAGTTTTGGAATAGCTTTCGATGCTGGCATCAATTATTCCAGAGATCTTTTCAGTGCAGGATTGGTATTCAGAAACATGGGTGCTCAGCTCAAGGCTTATTATCCCGACGAGCAGGGGCAGCATCGCGAACCCCTGCCGTTTGATATTCAACTTGGTGTGAGTAAAAAATTTGCCCATGCGCCTATTCGTATTTCGGGCACGCTAAACAATCTGAACAGATGGAATGTAGCGGGATATCAGACCGATAAGACAACGACAAACCTGGATGGAACTACCGAAGAGAAAAAGGTTAAACCCGTGGATATGGCTTTCCGCCATGTGGTGCTGGGTGTAGAACTTGTGCCATCCGATAACTTTTACATTGCTTTGGGTTACAACCATCGCCGCAATCAGGAGATGACCATGGAAGGTTTCAAGAGCCTGGCCGGATTTTCAGCAGGAGCCGGTCTGAAACTTTATAAATTTCATGTTGGGTTTGGACTCACTCAATTTCAGGTTGGAAATTTTGCCTATCAGTTTTCATTCAGTACCGATTTGAACGATTTTGTAAGTTTTTAAGAAATAGACATTATTCCAATTGAATATTTAAGACACTTAGTAACAAATAGTTATAAATTTATTTAAGACCCGACCACATAGTTATTGATGCTTAAGCATCAATATATCTTACATTTTATAGTAAGCTGCTATGTGTATTTCAAATTATAAAATCTATCTGTTTTGATATTAATCTATTGTGAACTATGTGATTATAATTTTAATCCATATAAACTCTAATGAAAAAAATAATTGTAGCTATCGACGGATTTTCATCGTGTGGTAAAAGTACCATGGCCAAAGAGCTGGCTCGCTATGCCGGCTATATTTATGTAGATACAGGAGCCATGTACAGAGCTGTGGCACTTTTTGCACTGCGAAACGGATGGATGAACGATGAAGAAATAAGCGAAACGGAATTGAAAAATCACATAAGCGATATTAAAATCACCTTCAAAACCAACGAATCAGGACTTCAGGAAACCTTCCTGAACGGCGAAAATGTGGAGAAACAAATTCGTACCCTCGAAGTAGCCAACGGAGCCAGCCGGATAAGCGCAATCGGATTTGTGAGGCGCGAAATGGTTCGTCAACAGCAAGCCATGGGAATCGAAAAAGGCATTGTAATGGATGGCAGAGACATCGGAACCGTAGTATTTCCGGATGCCGATCTGAAAATCTACCTCACGGCATCGCCCGAGGTGAGGGCTCAGCGCCGCTACGACGAACTGAAAGCAAAAGGTGAAAACGTAGATTTTGAAGATGTGCTTGCCAATGTGAGAGAACGTGATTTCAGAGATACTAACCGTGCAGAAAGTCCGCTTTACAAAGCCGAAGATGCCATCGAGATTGATAATTCCCACCTTACACTCCAGGAACAGCGCGATCTGTTAAAAACATTATTCCATCAAAAAACGTTTTAAATAAAGTTTTTGAAAAAAACAGTCTTATTTTACAGAAACAATTGTACGTTTTTGTGGTATCCTGTTTGTAATCAATACATTAATAAATCGAAGCTACCCTGTGAAAATCAAAATTTCATTCATGATTTTAAACAAAACAAATCATAAATGAAAGTATTCTTTATTTTTTCTTGTAATTAAAAATATCATTCACAGCGACTTCCTAAAAAAAACCTCGTTAAACATAAACAAAAAAATTAAACATGGTAAATATAGAAATAGATCCAAAATCAGGTTTTTGTTTTGGAGTGGTCAATGCAATTAAAAAAGCCGAAGAAGAACTGGCCAAAGGAACTCCCATGTACTGTCTGGGCGACATAGTTCACAACGGTCAAGAGGTGAAAAGATTGACCGAAATGGGTTTGGTAACCATTAATCTTGAAGAATTCAAAAACCTCCGTGATGTAAAAGTGCTGTTCAGAGCTCACGGCGAGCCACCTTCAACCTATGAAATTGCCAGGCAAAACAACATCGAACTGATTGATGCATCGTGTCCTGTAGTGCTCAAACTCCAGAAACGTATAAAAAACTCCTACGAGGCAGCAACCGAAGAGCAGCAAATCGTCATATACGGAAAACCCGGTCATGCCGAGATCGTCGGATTGCTCGGACAGGTTGATAATAACGCCATTGTAATCGAAAACGAAGACGATTTGTCAAAGATTGATTTCACCCGGAATGTTCGGTTATTTTCACAGACAACTAAATCACTGGCAGGTTTTAACCACCTTGTGGCAACCATTTCGGAACGAATGGCACCCAATGCCGTATTTGAATATTCTGATACAATTTGCCGTCAGGTTGCCAACAGAATCCCAAATATTGCTATCTTTGCAGAGAAAAATGACATCATTCTTTTCGTGAGCGGCAAAAAAAGTTCCAACGGAAAAGTGCTTTACGAACACAGCAAAAGCATTAATCCGAATACTTACCTGATAAATGATCCGGAAGAGATTGACGGGTTGAACCTGGATTTGACAAAAAAAATCGGAATTTGCGGAGCAACATCCACACCGGGATGGCTCATGGAAGCTGTGGCTGAAAGGATAAGACAAAAAGCAACAAACAAATAAAACATTGTTCAATATTTACGACAATTGATAAGCGTAATAAAAATTAAGAAATAATATGGAATACAAACTGAAATGTATCGGAATACTTACATCAGGAGGCGATGCTCCGGGTATGAATGCGGCAATACGCTCAGTAACCCGGGCGGCCATTTTCAACGGTATCAGAGTGAAAGCCATATACCGTGGATACAAAGGACTGATAACCGGTGAAATCAAAGAATTTCAGACACAAAATGTAAGTAATATCATTCAGCAGGGAGGTACAATACTCAAAACTGCGCGTTGTGATGAATTCAAAACACCCGAAGGACGTAAACTGGCTTACGAAACGATGAAAAAGGAGGGAATTGATGCACTTGTTGTAATTGGCGGCGATGGCACTTTCACCGGTGCCCGCGTATTTGCACAAGAGTTCAATATCCCCATAATAGGCCTTCCGGGTACTATTGACAACGACCTCTTTGGTACAGATTCAACGATTGGCTACGATACAGCCCTCAATACGATAGTAGAAGCTGTGGATAAAATCCGCGATACAGCCTCATCACACGAGCGCCTTTTCTTTATCGAAGTAATGGGGCGCGATGCAGGATTTCTGGCCCTCAACAGCGCACTGGCATCAGGAGCCGAAGCGGCCATCATTCCCGAACGTGAAACCAAAGTGGACCAGCTGGCCGAGCTTATCCAAAACGGATTCAGAAAATCAAAAAACAGCAGCATTGTCATTGTAGCCGAAAGTGAAGTGACCGGAGGAGCCAACGGACTGGCCGAACGTATGCATCGGGAGTATCCGGGCTACGACGTACGGGTAACCATACTTGGGCACATTCAGCGCGGTGGTTCGCCCACAGCATACGACCGTACGCTGGCAAGCCGCATGGGAGTGGCAGCCATTGATGCACTGATGGACGAGCAGCGAAGCATTATGATAGGAATAGTGAACGACGAAATCGTGCACGTTCCCTTCACCAAAGCCATCAAGGATGATAAACCGGTGAATGAAAGATTGCTGGGAGTACTGCAGATGCTATCGATATAAAACATTAAAAAACTTAAGCCGGTTTGGAATCATCCAAATCGGTTTTTTTGATACAAATAAATTCTTTTTTTTCTGAAATGACAATATGATATCTCTTCTTTTTGTTTGTCTGGGCAATATATGCAGGTCGCCGATGGCTCAGACTGTTTTTGAAAAAATAATTGAAAATCAAGGTGTTGAAGATCAATTCCGTGTTGATTCCGCAGGATTGATTAACTATCACGAGGGCGAAAAAGCAGATTCACGCATGCGTTCACATGCTCGGGCAAGAGGGTATGAAATAACCCACCTTTCACGTCCGGTTCAGAAAAAGGATTTTGAGAAATTTGATTATATCGTGGGTATGGACGACCAGAATATCCGCGCACTTAACCATATGACTTCATCCGGAGAAGAACAGGCAAAAATCATCAAAATGACAGATTTTCTTCAGAAATTTCAGGCAGTCTCCGTGCCCGATCCTTACTACGAGGGTGATGCCGGTTTCGTGAAAGTCATTGACCTGCTGGAAGATGCCTGCGAAGGTCTCTTCAGACATTTGCAAATCAAAGATTTCGGGAATAAATAAACCTAATGAAACGTTTCGGTGTTATAAATAGGATACATCCAAGTTTTCTAAATTAAAAATTCCCGTAAAAATAATAATTATGAAAAAAATATCCTTTAAACTATCTGCTGTTTTGCTGCTAACATTGTATGCAGTTTCATGTGCTAAAGAACCTGATTTAGGCACTGTGTCACTCGATCCGTCATCTAAAACCGTCACATTTGGACAGGTTTTCAACATTAAGCCTGTATTTAGTGCTACGGGAGAAGCTAAAAATAAAACCTATACCTGGAAATCGAGTGCAGATTCCATAGCAAGTATTAAAATGGTGTCAGGTGGTTTCGGCGAAGTTACCCCGAAGCGTATCGGACAAGCTACCATGACTTATGCTTCTACCGACGGAAAAATAACTAAAACAGCCATTATTACGGTAGATCCGCGGTCCACAATTCTGAATGGAGTTTACTTCAAAAATGGCGCTACACAAAGCGAGATCAACAACAACATGCTGTCAGGATTTAGCCCCAGCACGCTTGAATCAACCAGCTCGTTGCTCGTTTTTGCATCCGGAAGTTCTACAGTAAGTAAACTGATATACGAACTTGATACAAGCAACAAGCTGAAAGCTCTATACGTGATTTTGAACAACACGGCTGATAATAAGAAATCGGCTGAAGATTATCTGGCAGAAAGATTTATGAATACCGGAAAATCGCAGGGTGGAATTTTATATTACAAAAACACCGGATACGTTGCCAGCAATTCTGTACCCCTGAAAACTGCATTGGGTTTGTTTTTTGATCTGACTATCAATGCTACTCAGTATCCTTTGGGGGTGAAAATTATGGACGGTTCAAATTTATAATGCATTCTGAAAATTCAAAAAACTGAAAGAGACCGGCAGTCATTGGTTGTCGGTCTCTTGTTTTTTTTGTAATTTTTTCAACGTTGCGTTTAATAATTGATAATATCTTGTTATTTTTGCAATTAAATTAATAAAAAATCAGGTATTATGTTAGAAAATTTAGATGAAGAACTGGTACGCTGTCGTCCGTGTGGATATGTAATGAAAAAGAGTGAACTGGAAAATGTTGGAGTGTGTCCGGCTTGCGGATTGCCTCACACCGTTTTCGAGCCGTATCGTGAAAAAGTATCACCCAAACGACTTTTTATTTTAAGTCTTGATATTCACCCGATTGTGATTCACCTTTCGCAGACATTCGTAGCTATGATTCCGGTACTGATGATCACTCATCTGCTGTTCCCGAACTTCATTCCCGATATTCTTTCGCCTGTCATTGATTTTTCGATTTTTGTATTTCCCATTACACTTATTGGTGCCTTTCTTTCGGGTATACTTGATGGTTTGACCCGCTTCAAAACGCTGGATACTCCGCTGTTGAAATCAAAGATTTATTACGGAGCGGCTATCCTCATTCTTTCATTTGCTATGCTGCTGTCCTTGCTTTTTATGCCCGAAAAGTACACTTTTATCGATCTCATCTTAAGTCTGGGTGCTTTGTTCTGTGCTGTGAAACTGGGAATGATGGGCAAAGAATTGCTCAATGTAATTTTACCGGGCACATATCAGCGAAGAAAGAAAAAAGTGGTAGTAAAGAAACCGGCTGTAAATCAGTAGAATAATATTGCTTTTTAATACATAAAAAAAGCCACTTTATCGGTGGCTTTTTTTATGTATATCCATTTTTATCAGTAGGCTCCTTTGAATTCTTCGAGAAAACGTACATCGTTTTCAGAAAAAAGGCGTAGGTCTTTAACCTGATATTTCAGGTTGGTAATACGTTCCACACCCATCCCGAAAGCATATCCGGAGTAAATTTCGGGATCTATACCGCAGTTTTTGAGTACGTTGGGATCTACCATGCCGCATCCCAGAATTTCTACCCAACCGGTGTATTTACAGAATGCACATCCTTCTCCTCCGCACAAATTGCAGGAAATGTCCATTTCGGCACTTGGCTCGGTAAACGGAAAATAGGACGGGCGCAGACGAATCTGAGTGTCGGCTCCGAACATTTCTTTGGCAAAATAAAGCAGCGCTTGTTTCAAATCTGCAAAAGATACATTTTTATCGATGTAAAGCCCTTCTACCTGGTGAAAGAAACAATGAGCACGGTATGAAATGGCTTCGTTCCGATACACGCGGCCCGGAAATATCATCCGGATAGGAGGTTGCTGCGATGACATGATGCGGGTTTGAACCGACGATGTATGCGTGCGAAGCAATACGTCCGGATTTTTTTCGATAAAGAAAGTGTCCTGCATATCGCGGGCAGGGTGTTCAGGAGGAAAGTTGAGCGCTCCGAATACGTGCCAGTCGTCTTCTATCTCTGGTCCTTCGGATATAGTAAAGCCTATTCTTGAGAATATTTCCGCAATTTCCTGTTTTACAAGCATCAACGGGTGACGTGTGCCCAGCTTCACCGGCTCGGCTGTACGGGTAAGGTCGTTTCTTTTCTCCATTTTGCCGGTAGCAGAAAGCGTTTCCTTCATTCCGTTAATCTTATCCTGAGCCAGATTTTTCAGATCGTTCAGCAGCTGACCGATTTCCCGCTTTTCATCGTTAGGTACGTTTCTGAAATAATTGAAAAGTGCTGAAACTTCACCTTTTTTACTCAGATATTTAATACGTAAAATTTCTACTTCATCCATTGTATTTGCATACAAGGCATTTATTTCATCTGTTAATTGTTTGATTCTGACTTTCATCTCCTTTTTTGTTATCCTTCCGGGTTTATTTTACATGTTTTTTACCCGATTGAAATTTGATTTGCAAAATTAATCATTTTTCTCCAAACTGACAGAGAACCGGAAAAAATATCTCATATACGAAGTCAAATTGTAATTTTTCAGTTATATTTGTAAATAAATTTTGATGAATAATGAAAGAGGTACTTGATTTTCTCAGAGGATTGAGAGAGAATAACAACAGGGAATGGTTTGCCGCTCACAAAAGCGAATATGAAATTGCGAAAAAAGAATTTGAGAACGTATGTCAATCCCTGATATTAAAAATCGGAGAATTTGATGATAAGATTCTCAATTTAACTCCTCAGGAATGTGTTTTCAGGATTTACCGCGATATCCGTTTCAGTAACGATAAAACTCCCTATAAAAACCATTTTGGAACCTACATTGCCTTCCCGGGCGGCAGAAAAAGTCCTCGGGGCGGATATTACCTTCATATCGATCCCATAGAAGGTTGTTTCTTCGGAGGCGGCATTTGGAGTCCCGAACCGGCTGTACTCAAAGTGCTTCGTGAAGGTATTTATTATAATTATGAAGAATTTGAAGAGATAATCAACGAACCGGAGTTCAAAAAAATATATGGTAATTCCTTTTACAACGAAGATAAGCTGAAAACTCTTCCAAAAGGATTTCCGGCAGATTTTGCCAATCCTGAAATTCTGAAACTGAAACATTATTTTGTTTCACTCGATTTGAATGAAAACGAGATAACCGACCCGAATTTTACAAATCACTTAGCCTGGCTGGCCAGAGTGGCTTATCCGTTGAACCAGTTTCTTAACTATGCTGTAGATGAATCAAAAGACTAAAAAACAGATAATTAAAAAATAAATATGAAAACAAAACCGATTCTTCCTTTAGTTAAATCAGACCCTTGGCTGGAACCTTATGCCGACGCTATTCAGGGCAGATACGATTACCATCTCCAGGTGGAAAAGAAATTGACAGGTGGCAATATGAAATTATCCGATTTTGCCACAGGATATCTTTACTTTGGTCTTCATCACGTACCTGAAGGATGGATTTTCAGAGAATGGGCTCCCAATGCTACTGCTATCTATATGATCGGTGATTTTAATAACTGGAAAAAAGATGAAAAATACAGGTTGATTCCAACGAATGATGGAATCTGGGAAATACACCTTGACGAAAATGCGCTGAAACACAAGCAGCTTTACAAATTGCTGATAGAGTGGGAAGGTGGTGCAGGGGAGCGAATTCCGGCCTGGTGCAGAAGAGTTGTGCAGGATGAACAAACCAAAATCTTCAGCGCACAGGTCTGGAATCCCGAAAATACGTATCAGTTTAAGGTCGAAAAATTTGTACCCGATACCAAACCACTGCTGATTTACGAATGCCACATCGGCATGTCAAGTTCCGAGGAAAAAGTATCCACCTACGATGAGTTTCGCCGAACTGTTTTACCACGCGTGGTTCAAAACGGCTACAATTGCATCCAGATAATGGCCATCCAGGAACATCCATACTACGGATCATTTGGATACCATGTCTCCAGTTTTTTTGCAGCATCATCACGCTTTGGTACACCCGAAGAGCTGAAACGCCTCATTGATCAGGCGCATGAACTGGGGGTAGCCGTAATTATGGATATTGTGCATTCACACGCTGTAAAAAACGAAGTGGAGGGTTTGGGGCGTTTTGACGGAACACCATACCAGTATTTTCACGGGGGAGATCGTCGCGAACATCCGGCATGGGATTCGCTCTGTTTTGATTACGCAAAACCATCCGTATTGCACTTCCTGCTCTCCAACTGTAAATTCTGGCTCGATGAATATAAATTCGACGGATTCCGGTTCGATGGCGTTACCTCCATGCTGTACCGTAGCCACGGATTGGGTGAAGATTTCAACGGGTATGGCTCTTATTACAACCTTAATCAGGATGGCGATGCTATCTGCTACCTGACTTTGGCTAACAAAATGATTCATCAGGTAAATCCGAACGCCATCACCATAGCCGAAGAAGTGAGTGGAATGCCCGGGCTGGCTATTAAACCCGAAGACGGAGGCATTGGCTTTGATTACCGCATGGCCATGGGAATACCCGATTTCTGGATAAAATACATCAAGGAAGTGAAAGATGAAGACTGGAAAGCCGGACATATATTCTGGGAACTCACAAACCGAAGGGCAGACGAACGAACCATCAGCTATGCCGAAAGTCACGATCAGGCACTGGTGGGCGACAAAACCATCATTTTTCGACTCATTGATGCCGATATGTACTGGCACATGCAGCGTGGAGATCAGAATCTGACTGTGGAACGCGGCATTGCACTGCATAAAATGATTCGGTTAATAACAGCCACTACCATAAATGGCGGTTATCTCAACTTTATGGGCAACGAATTCGGACATCCGGAGTGGATTGATTTTCCGCGCGAAGGCAACGGCTGGTCCTGCAAATATGCACGCAGGCAGTGGGAACTGGTTGATAACCCCGATTTTATTTATCATGGTTTGGGTGAATTTGACCGCGCAATGCTCGAACTGATACATTCCGTTCCCGCTTTCAACGAAACACCCATTTATCAGCTCTGGGACAATGAAGGCGACCAGGTGGTGGCATATCAAAGAGATAATCTGGTATTTGTTTTCAACTTCAATGGAACCAAATCATTCACTGACTACGGTATTCTGGCACCAAAAGGAAGCTACAAAGTGATTCTGAATACCGATAACCCGCAATTCGATGGTCATGGATTGATAGATGAAAACGTAGAACACTTTACTCAAAAAGCTTCTAAAGAATTTATGGGCAAAGAATGGCTCAAACTTTACATTCCGGCACGCTCGGCTTTTGTGCTGAGGAAACAGTGAGATAATTGCTTATTATATTGTAATCAATGAAATCACTAAGCCTCAAAATACTGTCAACAAGCCTATGGAAAGAATATGCTGAAAATATTGAAGCGAATTTGTTCCATAAATTTGAGAGTCTGAAAGAAAGTGAATTGAGTACAGAAAATTTCTCCTTTTATGTGTCAGTTTCAGCTGTATTTTCATCCAAAATTGAGGGTGAAGGTATTGATTTAGACAGTTTTTTGAAACATAAAAAATTAGGTGTTAGCTATCAACCCTATTATACCCGGAAAATTGACGATTTATACGAAGCTTATGTTTTTGCTCAAAATCATTCTCTGACAGAAAAAACACTGGCCGAAGTTCACCGACATTTGAGTAAAAATCTTCTTCATACCTCAAAACAAGGAGTTTATAGATCGGGAAATATGTTTGTGATGACAGCTGATGGGAAAATAGAGTAAGTAGCTCCATCACCTTATGTGTTGAAATTTGAATTAAGTGATTTTTTTGAAGATTTGAATGCTTTGCTGAATGCCGATTTAAGTTTTGAACAATCGCTTTTTTTTGCTTCGCAATTGCATTTAATACTTGTGAAAATTCATCCTTTTGAAGATGGAAACGGACGCACAGCGCGATTGCTTGAAAAATGGTTTCTGGCTGAAAAATTAGGCGAAAAGGCCTGGTTTTTACAATCCGAAAAGACCTGCTACTATAACCAAAACGGCTATTATGCAGCTTTAAGAGCATTGGGTTTAGAGTATGAAACGCTCGATTACAGTCGGGCACTTCCTTTTTTAACTTTATTGCCAAAATCGTTGTAGCAGGTTGCTTCTGGTTTTCTGATATGTTTTTAATTTTTATTCGAATCCTCAACTATACCTCCCTGCCAAAGTTAAATGACTTTGGCAGAATTTTGTAAATTAATATTATTCAAAAAAAATGGAACTCAACGAAGCCAAAAAAGACTACAACGAACCCATGCACACCACCGAACACATTCTGAATCAGACCATGGTTCGGATGTTCGGTTGCGGCCGTTCGATGAATGCACATATAGAACGCAAAAAATCCAAGTGCGACTATACTTTATCACAAGCACCAACCGAAGCGCAAATTGAAGAAATTACAAATCGCGTTAATGACGTCATTGGGCAGCAGTTGCCCGTTACAGAAAGTTTGATGAACCGTGAGGATGCCTCACGCATTGCTGATTTGTCAAAACTCTCTGCTGATGCATCAGAAATATTGAGAATTATCAAAGTGGGCGAATACGATGCATGTGCGTGTATCGGACAACATGTGAAAAATACATCCGAAATCGGAAGGTTTGAAATTCTGACCCATGATTTTGAAAACGGCCGCTGGCGTGTTCGCTGGAGGGTGGTGAATTAATTCAAATCAGGTTGGAAATCAGGTGTGATAACTTATTAAATTAACAACATGAATGTATTAATTGCAGGTGGTACAGGTTTTATTGGTAATTACCTTAAAAACCGATTCGAAGCATCCGGACACATTGTTCGTTTGGTTTCCCGCAGCGGAATGGATGTTTCCTGGAATATGAAAGACTTGATTCCTGAACTCGAAAAAACGGATGTATTGATCAATCTTGCCGGAAAATCGATCAATTCACGCTTCACTGAAAAAAATAAAGAGTTGATTTTGCAATCACGCTTAAAAACCACCGGAATACTTAACGAGGCAGTTGCAGCTTGCAAAAATCCACCGGTTTTGTGGATAAATGCCAGTGCAACAGGCATCTACAAGCATACGGGTCAAAATCAGACATTGAATGAATCATCCATGGATTTTGCAAGTGATTTTTTGGGAAATGTGGTTCAGCTTTGGGAACGCGAGTTTTTTGGCACTTCAATTCCCGGAGTGAGAAAAACTGCCATTCGAACATCTGTAGTTCTGGGTAAATCCGGTGGGGCATACCCGATTTTTAAGTTCCTTGCAATCATAGGATTAGGAGGCAAGCAAGGCAGTGGCGCGCAGATGGTCAGCTGGATTCACATCGAAGATTATTATCGGATTATTCTTTTTATCATCGAAGAATCCGGTATTTCGGGAGTAATAAATGCATCGGCTCCATTTCCGGTTACAAACCAGATTTTCATGAAAACACTCCGTAAAGCCAAACGCTTTCCTGTTGGAATTCCCGCACCTGAATGGGCAATAAAGCTTGGCACCGGCATTGTAGGAGTAGATTCTTCGTTGATTCTCGCAAGTTCAAATGTAAATTCAGAGATTTTAATGAAAAATGGTTTCGAATTCAGATTCCCAACCGTTGAAAAAGCATTTCTGGATTTGACACAATAATATATACATATATAATATATAATGATGACAATGAAAAAGAAAAAGACATTTTTTTCAAGACTCAGAAGCTGGGTGATGAAGTTGCTGCTGATTATGTTTGCGGGTAGTATTCTGGCTGTACTCATTGCCCGTTTTGTACCTGTTTATTTCACTCCGCTCATGTTTATCCGGGCTGCCGAAAGCGTTTTTTCGGGCGAAAAACCAACATTCGAACGCAACTGGACATCTATTCACAATATCTCACCCAACATGATTCAGGCAGTCGTAGCTTCAGAAGATAATTTGTTTCTCGAACACAATGGATTCTCTTTTAATGACATAGAAAAAGCAATCGAACACAATAAAAAAGGAAAACGAATTCGTGGCGGAAGCACTATTTCACAGCAAACAGCCAAAAATGTATTTCTCTGGCCTCATCGTTCATGGATTCGTAAAGGATTGGAAGCTTATTTTACCGTACTGATTGAGTTTTTCTGGACTAAGCAGCGAATTATGGAAGTATATCTGAATGTAGCAGAAACCGGTGATGGTATGTATGGAGTGCAGGCAGCTGCCGAAAATTACTTTGATAAAGATGCCAAAAATCTTAGTAAATCTCAGTCGGCTTTAATCGCAGTTTGTTTGCCCAATCCGCGAAAATTCAATCCCGCGAAACCTTCCAGCTATATTCAGCGACGTAAAAACCAGATTGTCAGTTTGATGGGAAAATTAAAGCAGGTAGAATTTGATTGAATACTTTCCGAAAATAACTTTTTTCTTTATTTTGAACAATTTTTGTATATATCAAACATATTTTCTCCCGAACGTTTGTAAGCGTTCGAATCATACATGAATATATGTATGCAAATCTTTCCTGTTTTATCCATCTGTTTACTCATTATTTTACTCGAATGTTCCGTTCGTTTTGTCCATTTTTTGTCCATTTATTGTCATTTTCCAGTCTTTTTAGAGTCATTTAGATTGATAATTGTGATCACCGGAGAGAGTTTTGGGTAGATTATTCGTTTTTTGATTTACAATTTGAAAAAAGAGTTTTCATCAAAACGTCCTGTTTATCAGTTACTTTAATTTTTTCTTTGATTTTCTTTGATATTTTCTTTTGATTTTATTTTGTTGTTATAAAAATAGTCTGTATCTTTGCACCCGC
>SAAL01000153.1 GCA_009929445.1 Bacteroidia bacterium | reverse complement strand
GACCCTGATTGCGTGATAGGGGTAAAGATAACCGACGACGCTATCTACATGAAAGAATACTATTACGCGAATGACGGAAGCGACAGGGATATCGCGGACGCTCTGAAATCAGTTAACTTCAAAAATAATTATTTCGTTTATGAAACAGCAACAGCCGGAGAGGTCCGCATTAAAAACATCTATAACGAAAGCGGATTACGTTTCAAATTCATTCCCGCATCAAAAGGCAAGGGCTCCGTCATCATCGGGATTCGCAACATTGATAACCTTAACCGTAAAATCGTAATCACAGACACATCAAAAAATATACAGCACGAGCGAGAAAATTATAAGTGGGTGATGCACAACGGAATCATGCAGCCAGCAGATAAATATAACCACACGTTCGACGCGCTTCGATATATTTTTGATTTTTGGTCGACAAACAAAAGATTATTTGTGTAATTAAAATTAATTATTTACATTTGGAAAATTTCACAAACATGAATATAAAAAATTCGATAGCAAAATGGGTTTTGGGTGGTTACTCCTATATCGGGAAGCCGAATGGGAAGGCTTACCTTCGGGACTTCTCAGAGGTCCGACAAGAATTTGCTCAGGTTATCTTCATGAATATCGTCGAGCTATTGACTGACATCACAAATGACGTTACGCTCATTCTCAAGAAAGGCAACTCAATGTTGTTTGCTGAATTTAATGTATTTTTTAACGATTATGGACAACTTGTTTTAAACAAGCTATTCAACAAAGGGTATTCCGTAATCGCTTATAATTCAGCAGGATTCACACTATTGGATGATAATGAATATTCAATCGACGCAAAAAACAAAGTACAGGTAAATAATTCGCGATATAAGGATTACGAAATTTACGTAATGAAATCCGATTCGCTGATGATGAACGGGATGAGTGACAGAGCGTTTTTAGGCGGATTTTTGAAATATCTTGATAACGTGCTGAATGCCAGCAACACCACGACAGCCCGACTTGGAACGATTATAATGGCTTCGCCTCAGAATGCAACCGGATCACCGACATTACAAGTACTGACCGACACAGAAAAACAGCAAGCCGAAGAGGACATTTCAAAGGATTACGGCGGCTTAAAAAATCAACGTCAAATCCTGATTTGGAGACAGGCGATGAATTTCACTACCATATCACTTGCGGGGCTGGACGGAAAAACAATCGAAAAATCAAAATTTGCAATTGAGGCAATCTGTGACCGGCTGAAAGTCCCTGCTAATCAGGTATCAATCATCGAAGCAAGTTCAAACAGCAACTCACTTTCGGCGGGCGGTCAGGTTCGCGAAGGTGACCTTCTGAAATATAAATCATTCGAACGCCTTTTAAACAAGACATTTGTGAAGATGGCACGCGACCTCGATTTACAAATCGATTACACAATTTACAACAAGCCAATAACCCCGACAACAACAATTTAGCAACATGAAAGCAATCGAAATAAAAGACACAACGAAAATCAACGATTACAGAGAGGTCGATAAACTTGAACTCTCCTCAGTTACGAAGAACGAAGGAGATAAGGAACTTTTATCTGGGTTGATAATTTCCGGATATGAAATGAAGTTCGGGAAGGTAAACGAAAATCGTGAGAAATACGAAAAAGGTGCATTTGAAAAATACATTCAAAGATATTTTGTTGACAACAAGCTAAACATCCCGGTAACACTATTTCATAGAAACGACTTCGATAACACAGTCGGGCGCGTTCTTGTCGCTGAAATAAACGGGGTTGGGTTGTATTTCACTGTGTACATACCAAAATCAGAAGTCCATTACCAAAGAATTTTGGACAAACTAAAGGAAGGCATCATACAAGGATTTTCAAAAGACGGTTGGGCTACCGACTATGATTTTATTTACCTCCCGTCCGGCGAATTTGATTATATGCTAATAAAAGAAATGGCGTTTGACAGCCTCGCGCTTGTGTCAACACCTGCTAACTCTCTTTCATTTGATGCAATCAAAGAAACAAAAATACAGAACGCGACTAAATTCATAAAAAATACACCGGAACCAGAGCCGGAAAAACTTGAAGATATTTTATTCGATAATTAACAATTTAAAATTTTTGAAATGAAAAAACAATTTATCAAAGTTAAGGATTTTGCCAATTTGGCTAAAATCAAAAGACAAATCAGTGACACGCTGACGGGTGAAAAGTCAGCCGAATTGAAAGAGGCATTAACCTCTTTGATTTCGGAGCTTGACGCGTCGGAGGTGGAAGTGGACGAGGTAGCGTTTGCCGAACAGGTTGCCGAACTAATCAAAAAGTACATGAGCGACCCCGAAGCGGAAGTTCCGGCAGCTGTAGCCAATGCCATCGCGAAGAAAATCAAAGCGGTTCAGGATTCCATCCAGCGAACTGGCGGCGACAAAATCAGTCAAAAGGTGAAAAACGAAATTGCAAAAGCAATTTTCACAGCAAAAAAAGACGATCGGAAAGCCATCGAAGATTCAATCAAAAAAATCTTGGTTGAAAATGGCGTTACCGGCTTAGAATTTGCCGAAGCGGTTGACTATTCAATTTCAACAAAATGGGAAGACTTAAACCCATTACTCGCGAAATTGAAGCGTACCTTCATGTCGAAATTCTTCTATTCGACTGACGCGATGAACGCTGTTGCAGTAATTGCAAAACAGTGGGATAAAACAAGCGAAGCCGGAGTAAAGAAAACCATTCAGGCAATCACAACCACCCCGAAGGAAATTTCAACGGCATACGCTTATGCACGTCAAGAGATGAATCAGGAAGATTTGGACGACATCGCGGAAGTTGGTCAGGAAAGCACTTTCCTCGCATGGATTAACAACGAGCTTGATTTGCACCTTGCCAACACGATCATGATGGCCATCCTTGTGGGTGATACTATCAACGCTGCCGGGAAACGTTTGACTAAATTTGAAACTATCGGGACAAAAAACGCAACCGATGCATTTACCTTTGTAGCTGGGCCAGCAACCGCAAACAACCCTACCGTTTCCGACGTTCGCAAAATGTGTGACACTATCCATAACCCGAATGGGCTGCCTAAAGTGCTGTGTATCGCTCAGTCCTTGTTGACCGACCTCTCAGCTTACACTTATGCTGCAGGCGGTGACGTACATTACCGCACTCGCGAAGAAATGGCCGGACAATTTGGAGTAGATGAAATCTACGTTACTGACGTGTTGAGCAACGTAACAGGGCTTCACGCTATCTGCCTCATTCCTCAGGGATATTGGTACAAGGAAAAGAAGGCGTTGAACGTGTCCTGGCAGGATTACGCCGAAAACCGTTTGAACTACATGAAAGAGAAGAATATAGGTGGAGCAATTCACGACCTGTTGTCTACTGCGATTTTGAAAGAAGGCGGAACCATTCTTGTAACTCTGCCAGAAGTGGGATAAAATACAATGGGAGGGACCTTGTGCCTTCCTGTTAAATAGTTAAAAATCAACAATTAAAAAAACAGAAAAAATGAAAAAGATAATTTTCTTACTTATCGCGATTATTTCGCTTGCATTTACAACCGCGCAGGCACAAGCCTTGTTGTCGGCGGATAAATATTTTTGGGAGTACAAAGGCAATGCGACCGATACCGTCGGGGCGACTGTATCGGTATGGCAATCAGCGGTTCAGTTAAATAAGGTTGACGGCTTATTTTACAATGCTAAGGTCAAAGTCGCGGATGTCGTCGCAGGTGCCGGCGCTCGGGTGATAATGGAAGGTAAAATCTTCGCCGACGACGCGTGGACGCCAATTGATAGCGTCACGTGGTACGGCGGAGGTACTGACACAACCGTAGTATTTACCCATAACACGAATAAAACTTATCACCGATACCTAAATTTTAAAGTCCGGCGAACAGCGGAAAAAGCCAAGGTGTCATACATTGGGCTATCTCTCAAAAAGTAGTTTTTCAAAATCAATCAACAAGTAGCGGGCAGGGCGACCATAAGTCCCGCTAATTTTTTAACACTTCAAATCATGAATCACGAAACATTTACCGCCTATCCGCTCGAAATTAAGGGAATCACATCCGCGAGCGATGAGAGAATACAAGCTATTAAAGATTTTGTGCTCGAAAAAATAAGCTACTCGGGAAATGCGGCTGACCTGAACGCACTACTCCCCTACTTTGTGTATTTTCATTTTCTCGAGGATTTAATTACGGACACTTCTGTCAACACGGGTGAGACGGCAATCATCAGAGAGCAATCAAATCGAGACACGGCAAAAATGGTTAAGGCGTGGAATGAAGGAGTAGAGAGGTTAATATCACTGCTTGCTGACAGTAAAGAGACTTGCAACGAAAAATACAAATCAAAAATCGGAATTTTGTAATGAAAGAATTTGATTTAGCCGCAATAAACAGCATCTGGGGGATGATACCCGTAATGCTATATATCATATACGGAATAGTTCGCGACGTCCGGAAACATAGGCGCGAAAAGGGCAGTAAACCAATTGATGAAGTACTGAAAAAGCTGGAGGAGCATGTCAAGGCGGACAGTGAGCGTTATGATAACATCTCACGCGACCTGCATGCACAAAAAGTACTTATTTCAATTCTGCTGACACCCTCTAACTGTTCAGAACCTCGATTTAAGCAACTCGAAAAGGAGTACTTGTCGGCAAGGGAAAAAGGTGTGAACGGGATAGTTTCTCAGGCCTTTGTCGAGTTCTGCGAGAAACGCGAAACTTCATTAAAACGAAAAAAGAAATGAAAAGGAAAATCGACATAGCAAAATTAAAGGTGCTACTTTTATCGGGCGGAATTTCAGCGGAAAAAGTGAAACTACTGATTGATCGGGCTGAGGCTGACAAATCAATCAACCTTTTAAAATCATCAATTGTCTGGTACCTCGAAGAAGTATCAGGAGAAGAAGATGTTTTTCTCCTTGTTAAAAAAATTTGCAACTATTTCGATATTCATTTTATTTCCTTATCTTCGGAAAGATTCTTCGCGATATGCAAAGCCATTCAGGAGCAAAATGAGGTTATATCACAAATCATACAAGATATTCAATATCCGGAATTAACTGACATTCAAAAGGAAGCCGGTTATGGAGAAAAGCATTTCGGGACAGCTGGTCTGATTTGCAATTTAGCAGAAGCTTTCAATATCGACTATTTGCAAGCTGAAAAACAGCCAGTTATCGCACTCACAAAATTGCGGATGCAGGCACACCTCGCAACATGCAGGGCTAACGAGCAGAAGATAAAAGACATGTTTAAAAAAGATTGATATGTTAAAAACACT
>SAAL01000055.1 GCA_009929445.1 Bacteroidia bacterium | reverse complement strand
TTTTCGTGCTGTTTTAAATGATTTCGATAACAATAGTTTAAAAATATCGAAGATATTTTTTCTATGTTTCCGAAAAATAAGAGAATAAGTATAAATCATGCTATGTTTTCTATTGTTTTAAGAAAAGTCAAGATCAATTCTTTTTGAGTATTGGTTAATATTCTTATTTTTGCAAAAAATATGAAAAGACTCCGTTTTATATTGAAGTATTTTTCCCATCTCTTTGATGCCAAAAACACCAGAGGACATGGAATTCATTCGCCTTATCTGTATCGCTTTACTCAAAATGCAATTTACGAGAAGAATCCGTTCTATGTTTTTCCGAAAATAGAATTGCTGCGCGAGAACCTGAAATTTGACGAACGAAAACTTTTTGTAAAAGATTACGGAACCGGTACCGACCGCGAAACCCGCGTACTTGATATTGCAAAAACCTCATTGAAAAGTCCTAAATGGGCTCAGCTGCTTTACCGGGTGGTGAATTTCACCAAAGCGCAGCAGGTGCTTGAACTTGGCACATCGCTCGGACTGACGGCTGCTTACATGGCAGCAGTAAATTCCGAAATTAACTGTGTGTCAATGGAGGGAAGTGATGAAATAGCCGGAATTGCACGCGAAAACTTTGAGAAACTCGAAATAGAGAATGTTGATATCATTGTAGGCAACATCGACGAAATACTTGAAATGCACCTTGCAGCCACAGATAAACTCGATGTCGTTTTTTTTGATGCAAATCATCGCAGTGAAGCGGTGATGAAATATTTCAATCAGTGTATCGAACATATTCATCCCGATTCTGTTTTCATTTTCGATGATATATACTGGTCGGCCGATATGGAGAAAGCGTGGAACGAAATACGAAAAGACAAACGTGTGACTGCTACCATTGATCTTTTTGAGATAGGAATTGTGTTTTTCAACAAAAACTTTCCGAAAAAGACCTATAAAATGAAATTATAACCAGCATTAAATTTCAGGAATGAAAATATATACAAAAACAGGCGATGGAGGCACAACCGGACTGATAGGCGGTTCGCGCGTGAACAAAAACGATGTACGGCTCGAAGCTTACGGCACTGTAGATGAACTCAACGCTCAAATCGGACTTCTGATTACACATGGATTGAAAGATGAACACGAGGTATTTTTGAAGAGTATTCAGAATCTGCTTTTCACGGTGGGGTCAAACCTGGCTACCGATACTTCAAAAACACAACACAAGCGTGCTTCCTTGATGAAAGAGGATTATATTACGGCAGTAGAAAGGGAAATTGACCGGTTGGATACACAGCTCCATCCGCTTACATACTTCACCCTGCCGGGTGGAACACCGCCTGCTGCGCAAAGTCATGTGTGCCGCACCGTAGCGCGACGGGCCGAACGCCGGATTATCGAAATGAACGACGTTTATCCTGTTGATAGTAAGGTGATTATATACGTCAACAGATTGTCCGATTATTTCTTTGTTTTATCCAGAGTACTATTAATGGAAAGAAATGTAAAAGAAATTGCCTGGAAACAGCCTGAATAATAAAATAAATTTTATATTTTTGCACTCCTTTTGAAAAAACAGTAGAAACAACCTAAATATTTATAACAAAATGTATTGGACTTTAGAACTTGCATCGAAGATTGAAGATGCGCCCTGGCCTGCCACAAAGGATGAACTGATAGATTATGCAATACGTTCGGGAGCACCGCTTGAGGTGATTGAAAATTTGCAGGAAATTGAGGATGAAGGAGAAATTTACGAAACAATCGAAGATATCTGGCCTGATTATCCAAGTAAAGAAGATTTCTTTTTTGACGAAGAAGAATATTAACTTACTTTCTGTATTCACATTTTTGGAGCTTGTTTTTATTGAATAAGCAAACAATTTGGCTTTACGATACAATTTTTTGAAATCTTTAGAGTTTATTTTTTGAGTTCATAAGATTTTCGAAAATTCGTACCGGATGATTATACAAATTGAAAATACAGGTAAGAAATGCATTACAGCAATGCTGTTGTCGTTCGTATTTTGCCTGCCTGTATTCTCCCAGTTTGAGGCTCAAATGAGCCAGTACATGTTTCACTCGCCCACGTTTAATCCCGCCTCACTGGGTGAGAATCAGATGATCAACGTATCCGGACAGCACCGCATCCAATGGATTGGAATGCCCGGCGCCCCTCAAACCACCTATTTCACCGTCAACGCACCTTTTAAATCCGGTGAAAAAGTAACTCACGCACTGGGCATTAAATTCCTGAACGACAAAATTGGTGCTTTCACCAATCAGTCTGCCCATCTGCAATATGCCTACAAGCGTAAAATAGGCAAAGGAATCGCCAGCCTCGGTCTGGACCTGGGTTTTGTGAGCGTCGGATTCGTGTACGACAGCATCAAAAATGCAACAATCAACTCCGAATTTCACGACTTTCTGGGTGATGCAGCCATTCCTGCTGCTGATGAAACCGGAATGGCACCCGACCTCACTCTTGGCGCTTATTATTCAACCCCGAAATACTATCTTGGAGTTTCTTACGTTCATTTAAATGCTCCGCTCATCAAATTGAACGATGAAAAGTCTGAGTTCAACGTGCGGGGCGTGATGTATGCCACCGGAGGATATGATTACGCACTGGTCAATCCAAAATTCTTGATACGTTCATCATCACTTGTAAAAAGCGATTTCGTTACCTGGCAGGCAGAAGTCTCTTCGCGGTTGGAATTCGACAAAAAGTACTGGGGAGGTTTATCGTATCGTTTTCAGGATGCAGTCGTTGTTTTCGGCGGACTCAGTATTATGAGCGGACTCACATTGGGGTATGCATATGAATTGCCTACGGGCAAAATGCTGACAGTCAGTTCGGGTTCACACGAGCTTTTTCTGTCTTACAGCTTTCTTTTCGATTCAAACAGACATAAAAACAGATACAAAAGCATAAGAATTTTGTAAAAATCGAGTTATTATTTTGCTTGTAATAGAAAAATGACAACATTTCTGAAAAAACATTGAATTTTAAATACAAATAATGAAATTGCAATTATGCCGTTTTATATAATAGAAAATCAAACAGCGAATTTGCGAAACAAATAAAAAAGTTTGCAGCTAAAATATGAAAAAAATTCTGCCAGTATTATTCATAGCTTCCCTGATGGTTTCGTGCAACAAACCCATGGGAGAATTGGTCGGTCAGGGAAATAAAGGCTCTTTCAGAGATGCCAATCCTTACGGAATGGTGTACGTCAAAGCCGGATCGTTTATTATGGGTCCGAATGATCAGTCGGTATTTGGTGAAGTTGGCGAGCAACCCCGCAAAGTAACACTCAATGCATTCTGGATGGACGATACGGAAATCACAAACGACGAATACAAGCAATTTGTGAATTACGTCAGAGATTCCGTCGCACTGCGCATGCTCGTAATGGCAGGCAGGGATGAATTCCGCAAACCCATTAAAGGAGATGTGGACGAAGCGACTCCCGAAGAAGCGCTGCTGAACTGGAAGGAAAAAATTCCGTGGAATTCAAAAGATGAAGAAATACAGGATATCCTGAATGCATTATACTATCAGGGTGGAGATGTGCTGGGAGGCAAAAAGGAAATTGATCCCAGCAAGCTGCGATACATTTACTCCTGGTACGACTACGAACAGGCTGCTTTACCCTCCAACCGGTACGATATAAATACAGGAAAATTTGTAGCGGGAGCGAAGGTACGACGTGACAGCGGATATGTGGATGAAAACGGGCTGATGCGCAATGTAACCATTACCAAACCACTTCAGACCCGCAGCGATTTTTTCTCGAGCCGCATTGTGAATGTTTTCCCTGATACGGCAGCCTGGGTACGCGACTTTCAGTACACCTATAACGATCCGAAAATGAAAATGTATTTCTCTCACGGAGCTTTTTCGCAATACCCTGTAGTGGGTGTTACCTGGGAACAGGCGCAGGCATTCTGCAACTGGCGTACAAAGCTGTATTACGGTACTAATCTGGTCAGAGGCGAAGAGTTCAGACTGCCCACCGAAGCCGAATGGGAATATGCTGCCCGTGGAGGACGCGAACTTGCCCTGTATCCTTGGGGAGGCAATTATGTTCGTGATTCCAAAGGCTGTTACCTGGCTAATTTCAAACCTGCACGAGCCGGATTTGGAAACGACTCAGGAACAACAACCATGAAAGTAGGTTCATTTGCTCCAAACAATTACGGTCTTTATGACATGGCAGGCAATGTGGCAGAATGGACATCATCTGCCTACAATCCCTCGTCGGGCGCAATACTATCGGAAGTTAATCCGAATTATCAGTACAACTCTAAAAATGACGATCCACCGGTTCTCAAACGTAAGGTGGTGAAAGGAGGTTCCTGGAAAGACATTGCATATTACCTGCAGAACGGAGTAAAAACATATCAATACCAGAATGAAAGTCGTCCTTACATCGGTTTTCGTTGTGTCAGATTCTATACAGGCGATTAACAGTATGCGTAAAATGGCTGAAAATCATTTTTTCGTAATTTAAAAAAACTAAATTATAACAGATTTTTTAATAAAATAAGAACAATGAAGCTGAGGAAACCAGATAGTAAATTTTATAGGTGGTGGAATTCCTATTCAGGCAGAAGAATAATATCTGCAGCTTACAGTTTAGGCGCATCCATTGTAATTTTGGGAGCCATGTTTAAGATATTACATTATCCGATTGGCAACATTATGCTGGGAATTGGCATGTCGGTTGAGTCTGTCATTTTTGCGCTGGGCATATTCGACAGACCCTACCGGGAATACGACTGGAGCAAAATTTTCAATTTCAAAGCCGGCGACGACGAAAGACTCGACGTAAAGACCATCGCTACAGCAGTTCAGGGTGGAGTTCAGACTGCATTTATCCAACCTTCACTTTCGGGTGAGGTAGTGCCTGCCGATTTTCAACAAATTTATGGACCGGCAGGAGTACAGCAAACAGGAGTGCAGGAAGCGGGAATACAGCAAACAGGTGGTACAAACGGTATCCTGTTTGGAGAAACACTAAGTGAAGACGACGTGCAGAAATTAAGTGAAGGGATTAAAAACCTCACGCTCACCGCCGAAAACCTTCAGACACTGGCAAATGTGGCATTGGCCGCCAATGGCTTTGCCAGGAATATCGAAACAGCCTCCGAAATGGCTGCAAGTTTTGCCGATACGCAGCAAAAACTCAATACCACCGCCGAAACGCTTGCTGCATCCTATCAGGGTGTGAATACCGAAATGGATCACGTAGTGAGCAATACAAGAAATTATTCTGTGAATGTGGACAATGTGAACAGAAGCCTCTCCACCATCAATTCAATCTATGAAATACAGCTCCGCCATATTCAGTCGCAGACCGAAAGTCTGAATCAGCAGGCAGAAGCCATCAGACAGGCTACGACGCATATCGACGGGGTAGCATCCGATATGGACAAAATGAAGGAAGCAGCAGCTGCAGCTCAGGCAGAAAGTCAGCGATACCAGTCGGCTACCCGCAAACTTACCCGGCAGGTTGAAGACCTCAATGCCATTTATGGAAATATGTTGAATGCGCTATCGTAGAAATACCGACCCGGAGAAAAGAAAATAAAAAGTAAAAAACAACTCAATAACTCAATATCCAACCAATGAGTGGAGCAAAGAATTGTCCCGAAACCCCGCGTCAGCGAATGATAGGCATGATGTACCTGGTACTCACTGCCATGCTGGCACTCAACGTGTCAAGCGAAATCCTGAACGGATTCGGGTTGGTGGATAGTAGCCTGCGTACTACCATCGCTTCATCCGAAACACGAAATAATTCGATGTACGATGATTTCGAGTTTATGAATAAAAAAAATCCGGCCAAAGTAAAGGAATGGCTCGATCAGGCAAATGAGGTGAAGAAAAATTCCGATGAACTCTATAATTTCCTGAAAGACTTCAAATACGGAATTCTTAAAATTGCCGACGGGAAAAAAGCAGATAAAAATGCCATTAATATCATAGCCCGTGAAGATATTGACGCAGCCGGAGAATATGCCATCGTGAAAGGTAACGGAAAACAACTGAGACAAAAAATCGAAGCATATCGTGAATTTCTGAAAAAAACCAATCCTTCGAAAGCCGAAATGTACAGCACAATGTTTGCCACAGGAGGCGGTTCAAGATGGGAGAGCAAACTGTTCGAATCGATGCCTGTTTCGGCTGCAATAACCATTCTTACCAAATACCAATCCGATATTCGCTCGGCAGAAGCCGAAACTGTACAATACCTCAAATCGAGAACTGATTTCGAGGATTTCAGGGTCAATAAAGTCCAGGCTTTCGTAGTGCCAAACTCCAGATACATCATTCAGGGAGGCAGATATTCCGCTGACATTATTCTGGCAGCCACAGACTCAACCCGGCAATATGAATATTTTGTAAACGGTACAAGAATCCCGGCCGTAGGCGCCAAAAAATTCGGGAAATATGAATTTGTTCCTTCACAGACAGGTACATTCAAATATTCCGGCACTATCCGTATGCCCGACAATCAGGGTGGATTTATTTCTTATCCTTTTACGGAGGAATACACCGTAGGAAAACCTGCTGCCACAATTTCCAACGAAGATTTGAACGTGGTTTACCGCGGTATCGACAACCGTTTCAGTGTTTCGGTGCCCGGAATAGCTGCCGACAATGTTCGGGTAACTGTGGACGGCGGATCTGCAACTAAAATTTCAGGTGGAAACTACATAGTAAGAGCTAACCAGGATGGTGAAATCACCATTTTTGTAACAGCATTGGTTGAAGGACGTGAGCAGCAGATGGGAAGCGGAGTTTTCCGCGTGAAATACCTGCCCGACCCGATAGCCTATCTTCAGTATACCGATGCCGGCGGCGTTCCCCGCGAAATTAAGGAAGGACGTGTCACCCGAAAACAACTGCAAAATGCACGTATCATAGCCAGTTATGGCGAAGATGCACTGGTACAGGCAAAATTCGAAATCACCTCATTTACTCAGCTAACCATAGCAGGAGTAGCTACAAGCAGCAGCGGTCAGCTTAGCGCGAAACAAAAATCTGATCTGGAAGGACTCGAAGGCGGCGATATTATCACATTTAAAAATATCAAAACCGTAGGACCGGATGGAAAAACACGCGGTCTGGGAGTTATACAGGTAGAATTATAAGACATACAGCACAACAAAAGATAAGTTATTGACATTCAGAAAATAAATTAATGTATGAAAAAATATAGTTTGATATTCACTGTTTTCACGTTACTCACACTTTCGGGTAACATACAGGCACAAGATCCCAACGCCTCATTTTTTGATCAGACCGGAAATATCCGTCTCCAGACCATGGAACTCGATGCACTGGCTGATACCATCGCTGTGATAAACCACAGGGCCGAAGATGTAACGTGGTCGCGCGTGGTGTACCGCGTGATTGACATGCGCGACAAGCAAAACTTTCAGCTTTATTTCCCGACTCGTCCCAACGAACAGCACCGCAGTCTTTTCCGGCTGATGCTTGACGCTGTGGTGAGCGGAATAAATGTGTACAGCCGCAATCCGCGCGATATCAAACCGCAATTCGACGACATACTCACCGGCGAAGAACTCTCACGCGTATTTGCATACGACGAAAGTGTGGAAAACAACCTGATTCAGGTCGATCCCATTACCGAACAACGCACCATAAACTCAGATCAGTACATGCGGTATGTGCGCAATCAGCTTAAATTCCTCATTCAGGAAGTCATTTTCTTTGATACGCATACTTCACGTTTGTATTCCAAAATAATTGCCATTGCACCGATGTACGCGCTGCACCCCGACAATATGGCAAACAACGACTCAATGGCGTATTTCAGAAACTCGGTGCTTTGCTGGTTTTCTTTCGACGAACTGCGTCCATATCTCATTCGTCAACTCGTAATTCCGAATGGAAACGACAGTCAGCGAATGACTTACGATGAATTTTTCTCTCAAAATCTATATTCAAGCTATCTGTTGGGTGATAGCAATATGTACAGCCGCATGCTCCTGGAGTTCTCACTCGATGAAAACTCCCTGAGGGCTGAACAGAAACGCATTGAAACCGAACTCATGAACTTCGAACAGGATTTGTGGGAAAATTAATTGATTTGGGGTTATAATCAATGGAAAAGACGGCCGCGATGCCGTCTTTTTTTGTTGCTCAAAAATAACTAACTTTGCAAACTGAATACAAAGTACAAAACGATGGAGGTGAGTAGAATTATTCTGGCTGACAATCAGTATATTACCAGAGAGGGAGCGCGAAATGTGCTCTCCCGGATGGGACATTTTGAATTTAAAGACGTACTTTCCAGAAAGGAACTGTTAGCTGAATTAAGTAAAGATGTTTTCATCGTAGTGGTGCTTGACTATTCGCTATTTGATTTCAGAAGTGCCGACGAGCTTTTTAATATCGGTATTGCGTATCCCAACGTACACTGGCTGCTTTTTTCATCCGAACTGAGCGATGAATTTATCCGGCGAGCCTATTTTAATTCGCCTGATTTCAGCATTTTATATAAGGATTCATCGGCCGACGAAATCCGGACAGCATTCCTGCAAGTGATCCGAAAACGCAGATATGTTTGCAGTGTGGTTTCCAATGTGTTGCTGAGCAACGTATACAAACAAAAAACCGAAGCAGGCAGAACACATCTTACTGCAACCGAACTCGAAATTCTTAAAGAAATTGCCTCCGGAAAAACAACAAAGGAAATTGCTGAAATCCGACATTCGAGCATGCATACCATCATCAGCCACCGGAAAAATATATTTCGGAAAATTGAAGTCAACAACGTGTACGAAGCCACCAAATATGCTGTAAAAGCAGGTTTGATTGATTTGTCGGATTATTATATTTGAAAGAACGAATTACACGAATTTTTAACGAATTTCACAAATTAACCATTCAAACATCAACCTGAAATGAACATAGCAGCGCTAATATCCGGTGGAGTAGATAGTTCGGTAGTGGTTCATCTGCTCAAAGAGCAGGGAATTACTCCGGCGTTATTTTACATCAAAATAGGGCAGGATGATGACGAATTGCTGCATTGCTCATCCGAAGAAGACATCGAAATGGCTGCTCTGATAGCCCGAAAATATGGTTGTAAGCTCCATGTGGTCGATTTACACAAAGATTACTGGGATACCGTAGTATCTTATACCATCGATAAGGTTAAAAAAGGACTGACTCCCAATCCGGATGTCATGTGTAATAAACTAATCAAATTTGGAGTCTTCGAAGAGCGCTACGGAAACGATTTTGACAAGACTGCCACCGGACATTATGCCACCACAATCGAAGAAAACGGCAAAACTTTTCTTGGAACAGCCAAGGATCCGGTAAAGGATCAGACCGATTTTCTGGCACAGATTGACTCGCTGCAGGTGTCAAAACTGATGTTCCCGGTCGGACACCTGATGAAAAATGAAGTTCGGAAAATAGCCGAAAAAGCAGGATTGCCTTCAGCCAAACGTCAGGACAGTCAGGGAATCTGTTTTCTCGGAAAGGTAAATTACAATGATTTTATACGCCGGTATCTGGGCGAAAAACCGGGCCCGGTTGTGGAATTTGAAACCGGAAAAATACTTGGAACCCATCGTGGATACTGGTTTCATACCGTAGGTCAGCGGAAAGGTTTAGGACTTTCGGGCGGACCGTGGTATGTAATCAAAAAAGATGTTCCGGGCAACATTGTTTACGCTTCACGCGGATACGATGTAGAAACGCAATATGGAAGAGAATTCTGCATGAACGACTTCCATTTTATAACCGAGAATCCCTGGAACGACATTGAAAAAGGAGTGGATATCACTTTCAAAATCCGTCACACACCAGAATTTACCAAAGGAGTAATTATGAAAACACATACCGGTTATCGTGTTTTTTCGGCAGAAAAGTTACAGGGAATTGCTTCAGGTCAGTTTGGAGTGGTGTACGATGCCGCTTCGAGGATTTGCATAGGAAGTGGCGAGATAGCATAAATTGTACAGGTCAGCAGTTTATTTGTCTGCAAAACCGCATTGATTTGACATAGCTGTTTCTTCGAACGCGAAGTTCATTTTCTTTCGCTTCTGATATCTTGCAGCAGTCGGTCTACTGATAGGTTACTTTTTCTTCTGCTTACATGCCTGCTTTTCGCCGGAGGTCATCTATCTGCTTGTTCCACAGCATGATGGCGTCGTCTTTGTCTTTAGCGGCAGCAAAGTCGGTAACCAGTAAACCAATATGTCCGCTCAGGTCCTGTGTAATAATTTCCAGCTGGAAGTAAGCATCGGTATCTTTATCTTCTTCCCACTGAAAGCGAATATTTTTTCCTTCCCTCACTTCCTGAAGAATGGCAGTCTGGTAGTGATCATCCCAACTGAAGGTATATTCATTTTTGTCAACTGTTACACCTTCGGAGAACCACAGTGCCAATCCGAGCGGATCTCCAATCATTGTCCAGAGTAAATTTTCCGAAGAATTTTCCAGTGGATATTCTATTGTAAACATTTCTTTTTTCATCCGTATAACTTTTTTTTTAATCGGATGGAACCTCCAATTCATGGAGGTTACATACAGCTTTTTTTATTATTTCAAACTGTCCCCGTTGAAACTCAGGGGGAGCATTTGTTTCACATTTTCAAGTACATAGGTTTTTTCTGTGCCGTAGAGTATGATTTCTATATCCTTACCAAATCGTGTTTCTGTTTCGAGTAAAACCTGGCGGCAGGCGCCACAGGGAGTAATGGGTGATTTCAAAAATTCACCTCCGGCAAATGCTGCTATTGCTATCATTTTCACGGCAGAATCCGGATATTGTGAGTTGGCGTAGAAAATGGCGGTTCTTTCTGCACACAATCCTGACGGATAAGCTGAATTTTCCTGGTTATTTCCGGTTACTGTCATACCGTTTTCCAGAAGCAGCGCAGCGCCTACCCTGAACTGCGAGTAAATAGCGTATGCTTTTTCTGTCTGATTTTTAGCCTCAGCAATTAATGATTGATATCTGGCAGGGATTTCATTCGGTAGGTACTCGGTAATTCTCGTTTCGTATTTTAAATATTGCATAACGCGAAGTCTTTTTTTCTTAAAGTACAAATATATAAAATTATTTAACCAAAACCACATTTTCATCAAATTAGTTTTATTTTTGCAATCATTATACCCGAAAAATGATTAGCAATGAGAAAAGAAATCGTATTAGCAGTGATTTGTATGCTCGGTTTGCTCCCGGCCAATGCTCAAACAATGCATCAGGCGTACCTGGAGTATATCGGCAAATATTCTGAAATAGCAGTTGAACAGCAAAATCTACATAAAATACCCGCCAGTATCACTCTTGCTCAGGGATTACTCGAATCGGCAGCAGGAAAAGGCAAACTGGTGAGCATCTCCAACAATCATTTCGGGATTAAATGTTCCGACTGGACCGGCCAAAAAGTGTATGCGGACGACGATAAACGCAACGAATGTTTCAGAAAATACAACTCAGCCAGAGAATCTTTTGAGGATCATTCTCAATTTCTCATCACCCGCCCACGCTATGCATCTCTGTTCGGACTCGACGCTACTGATTACAAAGGTTGGGCACACGGACTGAAAGCTGCCGGATATGCTACCGATGAGCGATATGCGTATAAATTAATTAAACTTATTGAAGATTATGACCTGCATAAATACGATACAGGCAGCAAACCCGATATGAAAAAAGCGGATTCTGAATCAAACCGCGAAACATACACCTGGGGAAAAGCTTCCGTTACAACGCTCAAAGGACACAATCTTTTCCGGAATAACGGAGTAAAATGTGTTTTCGCCGAAGCCGGTGATACTTATGCAGGAATAGCCCACGAATTTAATCTGAAAGAAAATAAAATCCTGAATTACAATGATCTGAATCAATCGCGCGAACTTACACCCGGAACCATAGTATATTTGTCAGCCAAAAGAAAAAAGGCATCAGCCGAATACCAAACCCATCAGATTAAACCGGGCGAAAACATGTATCGGATAGCACAAAAATACGGAATTAAGTTACAATCCCTGTATGATCTGAATCAGATGCCCTATGATCAGGGTGCTGTTGTAAATAAAGTGCTGAAACTTAGGTAAAACCAAAAACAGAACCACCGGTAGCTCAAGTGGTGAACTATGCGCAGAAAAAATACTGAAAAATTAAACGAAATTCTCGCCCAGGTGCTTAAGCAAAATCACCTGGATGAAAAGCTCTACGAAACCAGAGTGATCCAATCATGGTCTGCCGTGCTCGGAGATAACATAATGCGCTATACAACAGCTATTTATTTCAACAAAAAAAAACTTTTTGTCACACTTTCATCTTCCGTTCTGCGTCACGAACTCTTTCTGACCCGCGATGAGATAAAAAACTCACTGAACAAATACGTTGGTGCCGACGTTGTGAAAGAGATAGTGTTTCAGTAATTCAGAAATCTCATGTCGGAAGACAGCAATTTCATTCGGACGGTGCTGTCCGGTAATATGGGCAAAAAGGAGGTAGAAATGATACGCTCCCTCTTGCTGCATGATGCTGAGCAGTTGGAGTATGTGTTCAGTTTGATTTTCGATACCGATGAAAAAATAGCCTGGCATGCCGCCTGGGTGATTGAAAAAGTGAGTGAGCACGATGCAAATCTCATTTCTGAAGATAATAACAGACAATTAGTCGGTTTTGTGCTTAGAAACAAGCATCAGGGGCTCCAACGTCTCTGTCTTTCGATACTTTTTAACCTTCCTGTTTGTTTACCCGTTTCAGTGGAGTTAATCAATTTGTGTTTTGACCAAATGCTTTCAACTCGCCAAAGTGTATCTGTCCAGGTACTTTCAATGAAGTATCTGAACAACATATGTATGATAGAAAAGGATTTCGTACCCGAATTGAAAGTTACGCTCGAGAATGTGGATGATACAATGTATTCAGCAGGATTAAAGGCAGTTAAAAAGCACATGTTGAAGTCACTGACTTCCGGAAGCACCACACCGGACAATATCCCGAAGTATGAAAAAATGAATAAACTATTTGAAAAATAAGTATTATCTTTGCAGTCTGAAATATTGAGGTAATATAAACAAACAAAATAAAACAATATGTCTTCAAAGAAAAACATCATCGCATTGCGCCAGAAGAAAGCAATCGTTGAAAAAGGCGGCGGCGACAAAGCTATCGAAAAACAGATAGCAATGGGTAAAATGCCTGCACGTGTTCGAATACTTGCTTTACTTGACGAAGGTTCTTTTCACGAATATGATATGTTTGTAGAACATGAAGAGAAAAACTTCGGTATGGAAACCAAAGAACTCCCGGGCGACGGTGTAATTACCGGAACCGGAACCATCGGAGGAGCACCCGTATGTATCTACGCTCAGGATTTCACTGTGATGGGTGGATCGCTCGGGCTGAAGCATGCTCGTAAGATTACCAAAATAATGGATCATGCCCTGAAAATGAAAATACCGTGCATCGGAATCAACGACTCCGGCGGTGCCCGTATTCAGGAAGGAATCGGAGCATTGGCAGGTTACGGCGAGATTTTCTACCGCAATACCATGGCTTCGGGGGTTATACCTCAGCTCTCAGTTATACTTGGTCCCTGCGCCGGCGGAGCCGTTTACTCGCCCGCACTGACCGATTTTGTATTCGTGGTGGAGAATATTTCGAAAATGTTTATCACCGGACCCAACGTTATCGAAACGGTGCTGGGTGAAAAAATTTCACAGGAAGACCTCGGTGGAGCGCGTGTACATGCCGAAATTACCGGTAATGCCCATTTCTACGCTGCGAGCGAAATGGAGTGTTTCAAACAAATCAAAACGCTTATTTCACTCATTCCACACAACAACCAAAAACGCGCGCAAAGCATTGCGCCGAAAGATCCGAAATTCAGAAAAAAAATTGAAAATATCATTCCCGCCGATCCGAAACAACCCTACGATGTAAGAGAAGTGATTTTGGCTCTCGTTGACGAATCCAAATTCTTCGAAGTTCAGGAACTCTGGGCATCCAATATTGTAATCGGTTTTGGCCGGATGGACGGCGAAACCATAGGTTTCGTAGCCAATCAGCCCATGTATCTGGCCGGAGTACTCGATTGCGATGCTTCTGACAAGGCAGCACGCTTTATTCGTTTCTGTGATGCATTCAATATCCCGATTATCACCCTGGAAGACATGCCGGGTTACCTCCCGGGAGTGGATCAGGAGCACGCCGGAGTAATACGCCACGGTGCCAAAATGTTGTATGCTTATTCAGAAGCTACTGTGCCTAAGGTAACCGTAATCCTGCGTAAAGCATACGGTGGAGGGTATATTGCCATGAATTCCCGACATCTCGGCGCTGATTTTGTGTATGCCTGGCCAAGTGCCGAAATAGCGGTTATGGGACCCGAAGGTGCTGCCAATATCATTTTCCGAAAAGAAATCATGGAGGCTGAAGATGAAGACGCTATGCGACAGCAAAAAGTGAAAGAATATGTCGAAAAATTCGCAAATCCATTTGTAGCAGCTTCCAAAGGATATATCGATGCTGTAATCGAACCGGGTGAAACCCGTGAAATGCTGCTTCACTCATTATCGGTTTCAAGAGATAAAGACGATTCGCGCCCGACTAAGAAACACGGGATTCCACCGTTCTAACATTTCGTTCCGTTTTTTTGCTTTTATGAAAATTATAATAAAAAAAGAATTTGACCATGCCGCAAAATGATAGAAATAAAACCAAAGCCGATGAAGCTCAGGTTAAAAATTTGACTTTATCAGAGAAAAACGCCCGTGAAAAGCAGGCTCTGCTTGAGAAGAAGGAAAAGAGCAAGAATATCCTAGAACGTGCCCGTAGAATACACGCTGCCAGAAAAGCGCATGAAGCCAGAAAAGCAAAAGAAGAGCGTGATGCGCGCATGGAAAGAAGAGCCGCTGAGCGAAAAAAAGCTGAGGAAGCAAGAAAACTGAAAAACATGAAGAATTCAGCTCCCGGGAACAGTAAAACAGAAAGCAAGGCAATGCCAGAGCCACAATATGTTGATTTTGCCATTACGGCCCGTAAATACAAGACTCAGCTCACCAAGAAGTACATGCAGCGGAAATTCTGGGTAAATCCAAGTCCGTACGAAATCCAGTCGTATATTCCCGGTACAATAATTTCCATCGATGTAAAAGAGGGAAAAATCGTGGAAGAAGGCACCAGATTGCTTATCCTTGAAGCTATGAAAATGCAGAACCGGGTGGATATGCCGTTTACGGCGAGGATAAAAAAAATCAACGTAAAGGCGGGCGAGAGGGTACCGAAGGATTTTATCATGATAGAACTTGAACCCGTTGAATCATAACGGATTAACGCTAAAAGCAAAAAAAAAAACCTGCCGGAAAATTTCGAGCAGGTTTTTTTTGCTTTTTTGCTGTTTATTTTAAAAATTAACTATATTTGCTGCAATGAATCATCAAAAATTAATCTGAATATGAAAAAAATAGCATTATTTCTGGGTCTGTACCTTATATTCGGCATGGTTGCCTCTTCGCAAATAACTGATGCAGAGTCTAAACTGAAAAAAGTGGAAACCGATACGGTTGCATCCTGGAAAAAGGGCGGCTTTTCGGGGCTGAATTTTTCTCAGACTTCGCTTACAAACTGGGCTGCAGGTGGTCAGAACTCGCTGGCACTGAACGGACTCTTTAACTTTTTTGCGGTGTATAAAGATACACTGAACGTTTGGGAAAACACGCTTGACCTTGGCTATGGATTTTTACGCCAGTCGTCGTACGATGGAATCATGAAAACGGATGACCGCATCGAATTTAACTCTAAATACGGGCGGAAAGCTTTCAAAAATTTTTACTATGCGGGTTTACTCAATTTCCGCACTCAGTTTTCACCCGGATATAACTATCCGAACGATGTGGATAAAATTTCGAATTTCATGGCTCCCGGATATTTGCTGGCAGCATTGGGGTTGAATTACATACCCAATACGTATTTCAATGCATTCCTTTCGCCTCTTACAGGCAGGCTTACATTTGTGTTGGATGAGGCATTATCACAAAAAGGGGCATTTGGAGTGGCAAAAGGTGAAAAAATGAAAAAAGAATTAGGCGGCTATGTAAGGCTCGCTTTCGCAAAAAGTGATTTTAAACAAGGTTTTTTCCAGAATATGTCCATCGGCACAAAGGTTGATTTGTTTTCCAACTACCTGAAAGACCCTCAGTATGTAGATGTGAACTGGGAAACGCTGCTTGGAATGAAGGTTAACAAATACATCACCGTAAGCCTCAACACGCAACTGATATACGACCACGATGTAAGAATTGATTATAATCAGAGCGGATCAATTGACGATGACAGCCCAAGAGTGCAGTTTAAGGAGATACTCGGCATCGGTTTTATGTATAAATTTTAAAAATTCAGAGGCGAAAAAAAAACACGAGCGGCTCTTTTCAGGATGCCGCCCGTGTGTTTTTTTTATTTCAACAGAAATGTTTTGAATTCTTCAAAATCGGTTCCGATAGGGATGCTGTGTTTTTTGTTTTTCATAAATTCAAGCAGTCTTGCAGGTATTTCCACATTTAATCCCTGAATACTCATCACTGTTTCGGAAAATTTAGCAGGATGAGCTGTTTCCAGAAAAATGCCGTTTTCATTTTCCCCGAGTTTGTCTTTAAGTGCCTGATAACCGCAGGCACCGTGTGGGTCGAGCAGATATCCGGTTTCAACAAAACAATTTCTCATTGTTTCAGTAATCTGCTCATCCGTGTAACTCACGCCGCTTATTTCTTTGGAAATGGCTTCGTGAGAGTGTCCGTATAAATCCAGTATCCGCACAAAATTACTGGGATCACCCACATCCATGGCATTGGCAATGGTCGCCACAGAAGGCTTCGGAGAATAAATTCCTGTTTTCAGGTATTGCAGAAATATATCATTGCGATTGTTGGCTGCAATAAACCGCTTTACGGGCAATCCCATCCGTTTGGCTACCAGACCGGCTGTGAGGTTCCCGAAATTACCGCTCGGAACACAAAAAACTGTTCCCAGCTCTTCTGCCGTTTGCTTCGGATGCATGGAGCGTAGCTGAGAGAATGCGTAGAAATAGTAGAAAGCCTGTGGCAGGAAGCGTGCAACGTTGATAGAGTTGGCCGAAGTAAGTTTCATTTTTCTGTTGAGTTCTTCATCCAGAAAGGCAGATTTCACCAGTCGCTGACAGTCGTCGAAAGTTCCGTCCACTTCAAGCGCTGTAATGTTTTGTCCGAGGGTGGTAAACTGACTTTCCTGAATTTTGCTGACTTTGCCTTTCGGGTAAAGTACAAACACACGAATGCCTTCCACACCCAGAAATCCATTGGCAACAGCGCTTCCGGTATCGCCCGAAGTGGCTACCAGCACATTTACAGCATCTGTATTTGACTGCCGGCTGATATAATATGCCAGCATGCGCGACATGAATCGGGCTCCCACGTCTTTGAAAGCCAGTGTAGGTCCGTGAAAAAGCTCGAGACTGAAGATATTGGGTTCTACTTCCACCAGCGGTGTATCAAACGGAAGCGTTTCGTACACGATTTTTTTCAGTGCTGCAGTCTCCACATCTTCTCCGAAGAAGGCTTGGGCTACCGCAAAGGCAATTTCCTGAAATGAAAGTGTTCCAATGGTTTCAAAGAATTCATCCGGAAGTTTTTCAATTCTTTCGGGCATAAAAAGTCCTTTGTCCTCAGACAGTCCTTTAATTACGGCCACTTCGAGTGTAACGTTCGGTGTTTTTTTGTTTGTACTGTAATATTTCATGCTGATAGCCATTTTAATTATTGATGGTCCTGTATTTTTATTAATAAAGAGAAGTTATACTTTTTCTGTCAGTAAAAGATATTCCTTGTGTTTACCATTGCTGTTTACCCATTCGTTGGTCCATCTCATTTCCGACATGACATTTTTGGTGTAGTCAATTTCGATTACTTTCAGCAGTCTGCCCGATGACAGGATGATATCTGTCAGATCTGATTTGGTGGCTCTTCCGCCCGAACTGTATGAAAGCAGTATGTAGTGTGCTTTGGTTTCTCTGATTAGTTTTTCGAGTGCTTCCACTGCCAGGTATCTGCCGTTTTCGTTTGTTCTGAATTCTTCAAAAACCGATCCTGAAACTCCATCACGTGTGTCTGTGCGTCGGTTTGCTTTGCCGAAAAGCGTTGGTTTGTCATTCAGAATCACTGTAGTCCAGATGTGATAGTACGATGCATACCTTACGCGACTGGGAGGCATTTTATTGTTGGCTGAGCCGTATGGCGGATCAAAATAAGCCAAATCAAATTTGTTTTTTTCTATCGTATCAAAAATATCACTTCGTACGACAGAGTTTTCACCCGTGCACCGGAATCGCTGAGGTAACTTCAGGGTCAAATCATTGAATGAACGTTTGGACCAGTTGTTCAGATAGGCAGCATAATGTCCCAGGGTGTTGTCAATCTTATCCAGGGCATATATCAGACTTGTCAGAATCACACATTTGTCTTCCCAATCTAATTCCAGCCGGTCAATTTCATCACGTATGGAATCTAATTTTCGGGTATTTTTTAGCTGAAATGGTTTTTTTTGTCCTTCTTCAGCAGTTCCGTAGTGTTCTGTAAACCATCCGTCGGAACCTGGCAGGGCATTAAGATAATCAGTTATTTCGCGGTAATAACTGTCTGGTTTTGTTGATTTCAGGTAGCAAGTTGCCAGTACTTCAGACCACACGGATATATCGTTTGAAGTGGTATCATATCCCGTGCGGGCAAGTGCCTGCGAAACCCTGGTTGAACCGCTGAAGCCGTCAATTACTGTCCTGACGTCAGGTAATTGATGAATCAGCTGCATAATGTCAGGCAGGATTTTTAATTTTGAGCCGGTGTATTTTATTCCTTCAGTGCGAAAGACCTCCGAATGTCTTTTGGGGCAATCTGTTACTTCTATATTTGGAATAATGGTCATTAAATGGACTGTAAATCTCTTTTAAAAATAACGAAGAATCATTTTTTGCTGTAATTTGCAGAGTTCCTTTTGTGGAAAATTATTGTCTGAATATTTCCCTGATAAATTCATTTCCTTTCAGTAAACCATAACTGCCATTCTTACATGCAAATTCATCGTAAATTTCTGTTTCATCCGGAGTATTTCCCGTTCTGTAAATGATGAAAGGCACAGGTGTATTGGTGTGTGTACGCATTACGCAGGGAGTTGGATGATCGGGTAGCAGTGCTATTGTCACGGGTTCCTCCCACGTCAGCAGTTCGTCCATAATTGGTTTCACAATCCTGTTGTCCAGATATTCGATGGTTTTGATTTTCAGATTCACGTCACCTTCATGTCCGGCCTCATCGCTCGCTTCAATGTGCAGATACACAAAATCATCGGTTTTCAGCGCGTCAATAGCTGCCCGGGCTTTTCCTTCGTAGTTGGTATTGTAAAGTCCGGTAGCGCCCGCCACATCGATGTTTTTTAATCCGGCATATACTCCAATTCCTTTAATTAAATCTACTGCCGAAATGACCGAACCGCTATTTATCGGGAAAATATCGGTCATTTTTTTCATTGTAGGTTTGTAGCCCGGTGACCAGGGCCAGATGCTGTTGGCTTTTTCCTTGCCTTCGGCTGCACGTTTAAGATTTACAGGATGATTTTCGAGCAGTTCCTGTGATTTTAATATCAGTTTATTGAGAAAACCTGCTGTTTCCTGTGCTTCGGGAACTTCAGGTTTTATCAATAATGGACTGAAATCTCTTCCCGGCACATCGTGTGGTGGCGTGCAGTGAAGGTTTTTATTACCGTTTTTCAGTTTTAGTAAATGCCTGTAGGAAACTCCGGGATGAAAGCTAACCCGTTCATTGCCAAGTTCTTTACGGAGAAAAAGAATCAATTCCCGGGCCTCTTCATTGCTGATGTGGCCTGCAGAGTGGCTTTTTATTTTTCCATCTTCCACACAAATCAGATTACAGCGCATGGCCATTTCATCATCGTAAATTTCTACGCCCATACTTGCAGCTTCCAGTGTTCCCCGCCCTTCAAAACATTCATTCAGATCATATCCTAACACCGACAGATTAGCAATTTCACTCCCGGGAGCAAATCCTCGGGGAATGGTGTCGAGCATTCCGCAGCGACCCATTTTTGCCAGTTTGTCTATGTTTGGAGTGTTTGCCGCCTGAAGCGGTGTTTTATTGCCAATGGATGCAATGGGTTCATCAGCCATACCATCACCCAGTATGATAATGTATTTATTACGCCTCACCTCCCTGAAGGGGAAGTTTAAAGATGAATTATCCGGGTATTCTTTTTCAAAAGAATTATTTATGTTGTTTTTCATTAAATCTTGAATTTGAATTGAGATTCCCCCTTCAGGGGTTAGGGGTATCTAAAAATTCTCTATACAATGGCAGTGCTTCTTCAAACTTGCGAACAGCGGCCTGTAATGTTGTAAAACTTTCTCCACCGGATGCATTCAGGTGTCCGCCTCCGCCGAAAACTTCGGAAGCAAATTTATTGGTCGGAAAAGTGCCCTGTGAACGGAGTGAGACTTTGATTTTATCGGGATCTTCGCGCATGAATACTGTAAAATTAATACCCTCAATGGATAAGGGAATGTTTACAAAACCTTCTGCATCACCGTTATCGTAGTTGAACTCGTGCAGTTCTTTTTGAGTTAGTGTAATCAGGGCGGCCTGATATTCGGGATATATTTTCATTTTTTTGTACAGACAATAGCCCATCAGACGCATCCGGTCGGCCGAAAAAGTGTTGTACACTTTGCGGTAAATGTCGTCTTTGTCCACTCCGAGTTTAATAAGTTCGTATATAATGGAGTAGATTTCTTCGTGGTTCGAGTTGTAGGTAAATCCGCCCGTATCGGTCATCATACCCACATAAATACATTCTGCACATCCCAGATTAATGTCAGAGAAATGACCCATGCGGCATATTGCCCTGAAAATGAGCTCGCTGGTAGATGAAATCTGCGGATATGAAATGACAACGTTGGCAAAATCAGGACTTGGATTCAGATGATGGTCAATCAAAATCTTGTGTGCTTTAGCATTCACAACTTTTTCGGCCATCAGAGCCAGTCGGTTTGGCGTGTTGAAATCAACGGCCAGAATCAATTCCGCTTCGTCAATGGCTTTGTCAGCTTCTTCTTTTTTTTCAGAATAAATAATCATTCTATCGGCTCCGGGCATCCACATCAAGAAATTGGGTGGGGGAGAAGGAACAATCACTGTTGGTGTTTTATCAATAGTCATCAGGAAATGCCACATACCCAGTGCAGAACCCAGCGCATCGCCGTCAGGGCCAACGTGTGTAACCAGCACGATATTTTCGGCATTCTCAATTTCTCTTTTTAACTTGTGAATCAGCTCTTCAGCTATAACTTTAGAAATCATTTTCCACGTTTTTAAGGATTTAATCTGCAAAAGTAACAAAAAAACGGTGACTTTGATTGTGATTTTGAAGCCGGAGTCAAATTTAACGTTCCAGGTGTGAAATGAAAGCTCCTTTTTCGGCTACTGAATAATAGTTGATTTGCCTTGCCAGACACACTTCACGGATATGATTGGCATACCATGCTGAAATGCTTTTGTCCACAATGACATGTTCGGGATGGATACAGTTTAAGATTTGTTCCATTTTGGGCTTGAGCTTGTTGGATATAATCAGATAATCCACATCAAGAGGTTTCGGTGCAACTTTAAATTTTAGAAAATCATCTTTCAGAATCAAAATCCGCATATTCCCGAAGCTCACAAATCCATCTTTAAACCATTCATTATCATTCAGATAAGTTGGTTTGCTGAGTAAATTGCTTTTCCAGTATGACGAAGCAGTTTTCACAGCCTGAACTGAATCGGTCGTATAAACATAATTGTCGGTGCCGTCGGTAAAATTGATTACCGGCACGCGGTTGTCTGAGAATACTATCAGTTTCGAACTCGTCAAACTGCTGTATTTCTGGTAGTTGTAGATACCGAGGATAAGCAGAATAGATGCTAAACCTGCCATCAGTGGAGCGAATTTTCTGTTGATAAAATACGCTGAAAATGAAAAAATAACCACGAAGCAGAGAATTAACTGTATCACGTTTAACGGTATTATGCAGATTGAACCGGGTATATCCTGTATTTTTTCGATCAGAAAATTCATAAACCAGGTTGTCCATTTGAGAGCATAAGCGATTGCCGAAGAAAGTAGCGGAACTTTTGACAGGAATAACAAAGCCATAGCCAGGTAAATGATCACCGTGGATATGGGTATTGCCACGTAATTTGTGAGGAGAAAATAGTTTGGAAACTGCTGAAAATAATACAATGCAAAAGGCGCTGTGCCAATCTGAGCGGCAATTGAAACGGCAGTCAGATCCCAGACTTTTTTCAAAAAACTGTTTTTTACAAAAAGTAGTTTTGAAATCTTTGGTTGAAAGAATACGATGCTCAATACAGCCGAATAGCTGAGCTGAAAACCGATGTTGAAAAGCAGATTCGGGTTTAACAGCAGCAACAGGAAAGCTGAAATCAGCACGGTATTTACAGTCTGGGATTTCTTGTCGGAACACGTACCTGCTGCTACAAATGTAATCATCAGTGCAGCTCTCATTACTGCCGGCGAAAGTCCGGTAAGGAATGCATACATCCAGATAAAAAGCGAAACGATAACTGCTCTGATAATTCGACCACTTCTTGTTTTTGATAAAAAACCAAGCAGAAAAAAGATGACTGCATACACTATACCCACATGCAAACCACTCACCGAAAGGATGTGGGTGGCACCCGTGGCGCTGTAACTTTTCAGTAAATCCGGTTGTAAAGCATCGGTATATCCTAACGTAAGTGCCGCAAGCACAGCAAATTCGTCGCCATTAATGCCGAATTTCCGGTAAATATTCAACAGCAGGTTCCTGGAACGATCGGCAAGCCGTAAAAGATTGAAATGGATGTTTTCTCCGTTTTTTCTCCACTTTTCTGCCGGAATGTACGCTGTCGCATTTATCCCCTGTCTTTTCAGGTAGTTGGCGTAATCAAATCCACCGGGATTTTGCACGCCGTCAGGTCTCTGGAATTCTGCTTCAATAAGCAGACGATCGCCTATGATAAGTTCGCTTGCCGCACTGTCCTTTTGCAGGTAAATAATGGCATTTCCGCTGCAAACTTTTTCCTTGCCCGATTCGTACTTTCGGATTAACCGGACCTTACTCATGAATGAACGTTCTTTTTCTACAGGTGCCGAGCGGAGTTCTACTTCATATATTTTTCTGTCGTTCAGTTCGTTAAAAACATGTTGTTTTTCAAAAATCAGAGAACTGGTATAGCCTGCCGCCAATAATATCAAAAATGTTGCAAAACCGAAAATCCACCTGAATCGGTAGTGAATATCTTTTTTTATCAGGAAGAAATCGGTTATCAAACCTATGCCTGCCACTGACGCAATGCCTGCTATTGCAACAGCCGGTAGCCGGACAAATTGAAAAAGCACAATTCCTGCTGCCAGAAAAAGCAAAAAACGAAAGAATGGAGTGCGCTGCAGGAAGTTCATCAGGGTTGAGAGGGGGTTACTGATGGAGCAATTGATGGATATAGCTCACCGGATCGGGAGCTTTGAAGACAGAGCTGCCTGCCACGAGTACATTCACACCGGCATCAAACAGCTTTGGAGCATTTTCCAGATTAACGCCTCCATCTATCTGTATCAGGCAGTCGGGATTTTCATCTGCAATAATATCTTTCAGTTCATCGATGCGCGGGTAAGTCTCTTCGATAAATTTCTGACCGCCATAGCCCGCAAAAACCGACATCAGAAGCACCATATCAACCTGACTGACAAGGCCATAAAGGTTTCTGACTTCAACATCGGGATTGATTGTAATTCCTACTTTCACTCCCAGCTCACGAATACTTCGCAGCGTATCAAACGGATTTTTGAGTGTTTCAAGATGAACAGTCAGAATCTCAGCTCCGGCTTTGACAAATCGCTCCACGTATTTTTCAGGTTCAACAATCATCAGGTGGACGTCAAGTGGCTTTCTGCAATGCTTTTTCACAGCTTCTATCACCGGAAAACCGAACGAAATGTTAGGAACGAAAACGCCATCCATCACATCGATGTGAAACCATTCGGCTTCGCTGCGGTTAATCATTTCACAGTCAGCCTGTAAATTTCCAAAATCGGCGGCAAGAAGAGAAGGGGAAATTATTTTGATCATATTTATATAAATTTGAATCACAAACTTACATTATTTTTTATTAAATATCAATATGTGGTGATAAAACTCTGTCTTTTTATGATTCCGGTGTTATTTAAAAACAAAAAAGCTGTTTTCACAAACAGCTTTTTTTACATACCATGAAAAATTAAACCTATCTATTACCTTTTAATAAATTTTACACGATAATGGATTCCTGTTTTATCTTCGAGAATCACAACGTATTGACCCGAAGGATAACTATTAACATCTATGCTTATGGAAGTCTGATTTTCACCCGCATTTCCTGATTTTAATAATTGCCCGGAGGTGTTGAATACATTGTATGAATAGGCATTCAGTCCGTTTTGGAATGGCAGATTTACCGTAATGAGATTTATTGCCGGGATAGGGAATGCATGCAGTGTGGCATCGCTGAAATAATCGTTCACCGAAGTTGTCACCCGGCAACCGATAAATCCGATTTCTGCAATTGATGTCCAGTTATTATCATTCACTTCACTCAGTGCAACCAGTTTTACGTAGCGTCCTGTTTTTACCGGAAACTCTACAGTAGTAGGTGAGCTGGTGTTTTCGAAGGTTCCTTTCAATACGTAAGTTCCCCAGTTGGATACATTGTCGGAAATGTACAATTCGTAATCTTTTATCCTTCCGTTTGAACCATCTGTTCTTGGGGTATGAATAAGTTTGCTTATGTTATAATTGTCTCCAAGATCAAGCTGAATGTAGTGTGGGTGGCCAGGCGAACCGCTCCAGGGCGTGTGCCACAACGTTGATGTATTTCCGTCAATGGCTTTGCTGCCGTCTTCACCGCTTTGATAACTGTCAACCGTTGCTTTCATGATGTTTTTGGGGAGTTCGCCAGGTCTGTCGCAATTATCTATCGAAGGAGCAACTCTCACTTCTACCATATCTGTCACAGTTTTTGAAACTGTTTGTCCGTTTTGAGTGATGCTCAAAGTGGCTGAATACATTCCGGGTTCTTTGAATACAACTCTGGGATTTCGTGCATGAATGTTACTTACATATTTTGGTGCCGGTGAGAATGACCATGTCCATACCGCATCTTTATGATTGAGATAAGAATGACAATCAAATTTAACGGTATCTTTGGGGCTTTCATAAGCCTGTTTCTCCACCCAGGGTACCACTACCGGTGTAAAATCAGTTTCTGCCAGAGGGCTTTCCCATACACCGGCATTGCCGCCTACGCGTACTTTACTATCCCTGTAGAATGGTAGTGCATGATTAATTCGCATACCATTCGGATAACCGGTTCCAAAGTCTATCCATGCTCCGTTACCCTTGCGGTATTTTACTGTACCTGAATTATATCCATAGGAATCAATAAATGCATATATAAGATCCTCGCCATCGGTAGTG
>SAAL01000293.1 GCA_009929445.1 Bacteroidia bacterium | reverse complement strand
ATTAAACGTGCGAAATTTTGTGTTTACATGGCTATTATTACTTTCAACGGTCAATACATCATAGAGCGACGATGGAAAAACAAGATTCGTTAGTGAAACAGCTCCATCGTTTACAAAGATTTCAACTGATGACTGATCCACATAAATATCCAGTTTAACGGGATTTGTGTTTCCAAAAACCGGCGATTCGGAGTTATCTGAAAATGCGTCAGCAAAGTTAACAATACCGGAATCGGATCTTTTGAAAATTAATTTCCGCGCATCGATAATTATACTGCAAAATTCGTTTTTCGAGTTTGACAGTTTCAAAAAAAGCGTTTCTGAATCGGATGTTTTCCCGATCAATTGGAGTTGATAAGCTTTTTTATTGTCCAAATTCAGTGCAACTGTTTTTGAACTTAAAGCTTCATCAACAATTGTTTGCCAATCATTGGCTATTGATTCTATTTCGCTTACCACTTTGTTTTTCAACAGGAAATATCCCTCCGGATGCATTTCCAACTTGAGTTCACGAACCAAAGTCATGCTTCCACGCGCACCTTTCGGAGCGATATTGAAAACGGGTATATTATTAGCATATTGCCAGTTATTCATCCATCCAATGTGTAAACGCCGACCATCATTTTCAGGGATATTGTCCCACGTCACTCCGGCATAATTGTCTTTTCCATAATCGAGCCACAAAGGATAGGGAGCATCCTCAGCAGTGAAATTTGTTCCGTCAAAGTTCCCAATAAAGTACTGCGTTCCTGTACCACCGTTTGGAGCTCCGGAATTACTAACCAACAATACCCATTTTATTCCGTTCTCTGTGCTCAGGGGGAATAAATCGGGACATTCCCACACACCTCCATGCGAGCCAATGCCATTGCCAAATTCGCTCAGGCGTGTCCAGCTTTTCAGGTTGGCCGATCCGTAAAAGCTAATGGTTTGATGAGTGGCCAATGACATGATCCATTGGTTCGATTCGTTGTGCCAAAACACTTTAGGGTCGCGAAAATCAGCAAT
>SAAL01000292.1 GCA_009929445.1 Bacteroidia bacterium | reverse complement strand
GTCGGCGGTGATGAGGATCTCCTCCAACTGCTCGAACAGGTCCTGGTCGATCTCCTTCTTGCCGAGAAAGAGGCGGTCCAGCCGGTAGATGAGGGCGTCGCGGGTCTTGCCGAGCCGCTCCTGCAGCCGCTGGAACATGGAGCGGCTGGCCGGTTTCTCCTGGGTGCGGGCGCTGATCGGCGGGGCCGGGATGATCTCCTCACTCGCTTCGCCGGGCTCTTCGGGTTCTTCGGGTTCTTCGGGCACCTTCGCTGACGGCGGTGCGGGCGCATCCGCAGCCGCGGGTTCCGGCGGTGCCGGCGCGGGGGGTTCGGCTGCGGGCTCCGGGGTGGGTTCCGGCTCCGCAGCTTCCACCGGTTCCGGCTCAGGCGCAGGGGCGACCTCCGGTTCCTCAACGGTCTCGAGTTCCGGCGCGACGTCCTGTTCGCCAACAGCCGCCGGTTCGGGGACGACCTCCGCGGCTGGCAGAATCTCCGCTTCCGGCAGGATCTCCGGCTCCGGCAGGATCTCCGGTTCGGACGGGGTCTCCGGTTCGGGACTGAGGTCCGTTGCGACCTGTGCAACCTCCTCCTGTTCGGGCTCAGCGGCTGCGGCTTCCGGCGCTTCGATCTCGACCAAGTCATCCGCCGGTGCAGGCGTCTGGACCGCGGCCGGCTCCGGTGGCGCATCGGCCGCTTCGGGCGGAGGCTCGACCACGGGCGGTTCAGGCGCGGGCTCTTCCCGGACAACAGCAATTCCTTCCGCCGGCAGTACGGGTTCCGCTGCCGCTGCTTCGACCGGCGCCTCGGTCTCGGCCGCAGCTGCCGGTGCCTCGACAACAACGACCTCAGCCGCAGCCCCTTCGGCCGGTGGTGGCGTCTCGCCGGCAATCTCCTCGGCGGTCAGTTCAACCGGCACCGCTTCCGCGGCGACCGGCTCGTCCTTTTTCTTGCCGAAGGTGCGTTTGAACCAGCCGAGCATCAGGAATTCGCCCCGGTTTTGTCCATGACGATGGCCAGGGCCTCGCGGA
>SAAL01000291.1 GCA_009929445.1 Bacteroidia bacterium | reverse complement strand
GCCAGCGATAAATGTTGCGATAATAACTCCAGTCATGCAGCGTTCTCCTTTGTAACACTTAAATCTTGCTTAACTACGACTAAACGTCGCAATCATCATGTGAAAAAATAATCTGGTCATAATTGACTTTATATATTTTTTCCATGGCCTTGATGATTGGCGCATTCGGGTAGGTCTTGCCTTTTTCGTAATTCGCCAGTGTTTCTACTGCGATGCCTATTTTCACGGCTGCTTCTATCTGCGTCATACCTGCATTTACTCGCGCTGCCTTGAGCGTTAGTTTTGTAGCTTCCATGCGTTTTCTTCCTTTCTGTTTTATTTGTTCCGTTTCTTACTACACTCTTAATATAGAACAGTTAAACCGTAATGTCAACGGTAAAACCGTATTTTTTTACTGTTTATGTGCTTGTTTTTACGGATAATCCGTATTATAAAATGATACAAATAAACTGTTGTATAGCATCTACAAAAATCTGAACAAATAAAAAAACCGCCCGGGCGCACCCAGACGGCCCGAACGCGCTCCGCAAAGCAACGCCCCTGTCCGTATATAGTATAACAAAAAAACCATCCGATGCACCGGATGGTCTGCTATGACACCTCCGCAAAATGCGAACAAAATACGGACTAGTGAAAGAAGCGGTGAAACCGGATCGCATAGAGCGCCCCTACGAGAAAGTGCGGGCCAGCTTCAAAAGTAAGGCACTGGCGCAGAATATCAAGCGCGGGATGCAGAGTAACGCCGATAAGGGTCTTGTAACCGGCGGGCGCCGTCCGTACGGGTATAAAACGGAGGACCGCCGTCTTGTGGTGGATGAGACACTCAGGCCTGTTGTCGAGTACATCTTCCAGTCCTATGCTGCGGGATTTTCGCAGAAGCAGATCTGCGATTATGAATCAAATAAAAAAGACCTGGCAATGAGTGTCGCGGTCAAGATTGCAGCAAAGTTGAATTGCAGCGTTGAAGATTTAATTGACGAATAAAAAGCAGGCGGTTACCCCGCCTGTTTTAT
>SAAL01000290.1 GCA_009929445.1 Bacteroidia bacterium | reverse complement strand
GTCATCGCTCTCTATCACCACTATCTTTCGCTTCGTAAACCAACCCGGCAAATTACTCAGATAAACCTGTATTTCCGATTTCTTCGTTCCTGTGTACATATTCTTTTATGATAATCTGCAAAGCATCCTATATGAATGCTCAATTTAGATAAAGTTGTTATTAAGGGGCGTAGTCCTGAAATCATCGTAGAAATGAAATTTTTACAGCAGATTAGCCGCGTTAGCGGTGATATCTTCAAATTATCCTGAATAAGATGTCAGAGCTACGCTCCTTTAATATCCTGTTATTTTTATTTGCTACCAGGATATCAGAGCTACGCTCCTAAAATATCATACTGTTTTTTTTGAGTGAACTCTTTTTTCGACCTCTTATTACTGTTTTTTATATCGCCACCGGACGTTACAATAATTTTTATTAATAACTGCATTTACTATTATTAAATACCATTATCGGACTTTATAACAGCATTTGCTATTGTAAGAAAACAAGAGTTGGAGAATCCCGCTAACCACTGTAATCGCTAAAGTGGCTTTGTTCGCCAAAAATCTTCAAATACTCCCTGTACTTATCTTCCTTGTTATACAGCCTCACTGCCCGATTCCTGCACTTCTCACGATAATACATCTTTCCTTTCATCACCACATTTTCAATCGCTGTATTCAACTCCTCTACATCCCCTTTCTCAACCACGACACCTGTTTCAGCATCCACTGCCTCCGGGCTTCCTCCTGTTCGATAGGTAATCACAGGCGTACCGCATGCCAACGCTTCGATATTGGTTGTGGGGAAATTATCCACATAAGTAGGATTCACAAATACCGCTGCTGCCGAATATAATGCAGCCAACTCCCTGACATTTTCGGTTCGTGAAACTGCCACTATACCCGTAGGCAAACTTAAAGCCTGTTCTTCTGTGAGACCAACCAATACGATTTGAATATCTGCCGACAACGATTCTCTTAACGCAATAAAATCATCTAATCCCTTTCGTTTGTCCCATGTACTGGCCACACCA
>SAAL01000152.1 GCA_009929445.1 Bacteroidia bacterium | reverse complement strand
TTCTTCAAATATGGTCTCACTTTTATTGCATTGGTGCTTTTAAATGCTGGTTTTCAATCAGATATAGATATTTTTAAATTTTTGTCATGTACTTAGGAATATTTTAGTAATTAAATTGAGAAATTGTAAATAATAATGAGTTTTATTTCAAAAATAAAAACAGCCTTTTTATCGGTACTTTTAATTAGTTCTCTGGTGTTACCTGCTCAGAAAGCTCCCATCATGGGTTGGAGCAGCTGGAACCATTTTCATATCCATATTGATGAAAAAATGATACGGGAACAGGCGGATGCAATGATAAACTCAGGCATGTACGATGCCGGTTATCGTTTTATCAACATTGACGACGGTTACTTTGGCGGGCGCGATGCGGATGGAAATCTGCTGATTGATACCCGGAAATTCCCCTCGGGAATGAGGGCGCTGACCGATTATATCCACAGCAAAAAACTGAAAGCCGGAATATATTCAGATGCGGGAAAAAATACCTGCGGCTCGAAGTACGACAACGATCCCAACGGAATAGGTGTGGGCATGTACGGACACGTGGAGCAGGATTGCTACCTGTTTTTCAACGAATGGAAATTTGATTTTCTGAAAGTGGATTGGTGTGGCGGTCAGAAACAAAAACTCGATGAAGAAACCGAGTACCTGAAAATACTCAATGTGGTCAAATCTATCAATCCCGATATTGTATTCAATATCTGCCGGTGGCAGTTTCCCGGAGAATGGGCTGTTAAAAAGGCTGACTCGTGGAGGATTTCAGGCGATATTAGTAATAAATTCTCATCCATTTTACACATCATTGACCTGAATGCCGACCTTTATAAGTATGCCTCCGCAGGCCACTACAACGATATGGATATGCTTCAGGTTGGTCGTGGAATGACATACGATGAGGATAAAACTCATTTTTCGATGTGGTGCATGATGAATTCTCCGCTCCTGGCCGGAAACGATCTTCGAAATATGAGCAAGGAAACCATCGAGATTTTGACAAACAAAGAACTCATTGCTCTGAATCAGGATAAAGGATTCAGGCAGGCACAGCGTTATTCACGAGAAGGAAATGTAGAAATCTGGGTGAAGAAACTTGGAAAAAATGGTAAATCCATTGCTGTAGCACTTATGAATCGTGGTGGAATGGAAGAAACCATCGATCTTACTCCCAATAAAATTGGTATGAGTGAAAAAAGCAGTCTAAGCGATTTGTGGGAGCATAAAAACATCGGAAAACTCGGAAAGAGCCGTTCATTTACTATTCCAAAACACGGAATCGTGGTGCTGAAAGCGAAGTAAAAAAAATATCCGTTTTGAAAAAATTTCTTTTTTCTATTCTATTCCTTGCATGTTCCTTTTGTTGGCTGAATGCGCAAATAGCTGAAAATCAGCTGGTAAAAATTGCAAAGTTCAAAGACAACAAACCTGCTGCCATCAGCTATACTTTCGACGACGGAATGAAAGAACATTACACCCGTGTGGCACCGGAGCTGGAGAAAAGAGGATTCAGGGGAACATTCTGGGTGAATGGAAACACAATCAACCGCAACGAACCGGTTACGACAGATACTACGCGTACAAACTGGTCTGAACTGAAGGAAATGGCTCAGCGCGGTCACGAAATATCCAACCACGGTTGGTCGCACAAAAACCTGACGAAACTCGATGATGCAGGCGTGATGGAAGAAATCCGGAAAAACGACAGCATTATCCTCGTCCGAGTGGGCATAAAACCTGTAACTTACTGCTATGCCGGAAATGCCAAAAACGACCGGGTAATTCGTCTTGCATCAGCCGGCAGAGTAGGTACGCGCACCTTTCAGCGCTCCATAGGCTCCAAAGCCACCGATGAATCGTTGGAGAAATGGGTAGCCGAACTCATTGAAAAAGGGGAGTGGGGCGTAGGAATGACTCATGGGATATCCTACGGCTATGATTATTTCAGGCGGCCGCAGGTGCTGTGGAATCACCTCGATTATGTGAAATCGATTGAAAATAAAATCTGGGTGGGCACTTTTCGTGAGGTATCGGCGTATGTAGCTGAGCGCGAAAGCGTTCGACTGAAAATTATCAGAAAGAAAAACAGGCTGAAAATCATCCCGTCACACTCGCCGGACAGTAAACTCTTTGACGAACCGCTCACCCTGGTTGTAAACACCGAAAAGAAAACCATAAAATCAATCAGACAGGGAAGAGTGCACCTGAAATACCGCCAGATATCACCTGCGGAAATCATCGTTGATTTGGATCCCGGCGGAAAGCAAATCATCATCGATTACGCTGAAAGATAAATTTCAGGAATAACAAATACCTGATAGAGCAGATTTAACACACAAATAATTGACTATTTTCTTTTAAAAATTCAAATAAAAACAGCATCTTTGAAAAATAAAACCGTTCAAAATAATTAAAATACCCCGTTAAATCACTGTTTTGTTAAATTTTCGCATTTCGAAGATGTTTTATCAAAAATCATAGTATCTAAATCATTTTTTCTACTTTCTCTTATTTCAGAATATCTATTTTTGTAGCCGGAAACCGTGTATGTACACGGAGCGAAAATAATTTCCGGATTCGATCTTTAGCATTTCAACATAAAAACACACGTAGTAATTACTTAAATTTTTCAGATATGACCATCAAAACCAAAATCTATTCCATGCTGATTCTTTGCCTGTTGCTGATTGTTTCAGGATGCAACAACGACAAGGAAGAGTATTTTGCAGAACCGGATTGGCTGGAAAAGCCGATATATGAGGTGCTAAAGGCTGAAGGGCGTTTCAGCAGCTATCTGGCTTGCGTTGACCGGACACTCTATTCGGGTCAGCTCAAAGAAGGAGGCTATTTTACTGTTATGGCACCAAACGACCAGGCTTTTTCGGAATTTCTGAAAGCAAACAGCTATACTACCATAAGCGATATTCCGCAGGAAGAAGTCAATAAAATAGTAGCATACTCCATCCTCCAGTCATACTGGCTCTCCGAGAATCTGGGCGATTTATTCACTGGCACCACCGGCGACCGATATCAGACCGGCGATGGACTGAAAAAACAAACCTATCACTACGCCACCATCTACAAAGACCTGGATAATAACAATGCCTGGGTCATTGATCAAAATACACCATCATCCACTTACAGTCAGTCCACTTACAACTATAAATACTTTCCGGTATTTATGCAGACTTATTTTGCTAAAAGCAGTCTGAGCCCCGAAGACTACACCACTTTCTTCCCGCAAACCGAATACATAGGAGGACAAACTTCCCCTACCGGCCTTATCGGCAATATATACAACGGGAAAATCGTAAAACCCAATTACAAAGCCCGCAACGGTGTCATTCACGAAGTGTCTGTGGTAAGTCTGCCACTTGAAAACATAGATAAATACCTGCAGAAACCAGAATTTGCTGCCTTCAAGTCATTGCTTGACTTCAAGGATTTATCCGGTAAGTACATTTATAAAAACTACACCGAAGATATAACACTGACTGAAAAATACAAAATTCTCAGACCCGGCGACGGAATTGATAAAGTATATGTGAAGAGTTACAACACCTCGGGTCTGGAGCCGCTCTCATTCTCTCCGGCGCTGGAAGCCATCTACAATGGTAGCGCTGCAACTACACTTTCTGACGGATACACATTGTTTGTACCCAAAAATGAGGTGCTTACCGATTATATCAACAAACGGCTGCTGAAATACTACACTTCACTCAACGAATTGCCCGTGGAAGCAATCACTACCCTCATCAATACCCACATGGTGAATACAATGATTTGGCCCTCTGCACTGAAATCATCTCAGGTTTCCACCGGCGAATACACCAACGGAATAGGTTCAAGCGGAAAATCGTTTGCCGAGTTCGGTGTGCTTGGCAACAGTCTTACCAGCAACGGATTCATTTACAGCATTGACCACGTAATAAAAAGCAAGCTGTTCGAAACCGTATATACCGAAATTTTCCTCAATCCGGCATACCGTTTCCTTGATCTGGCATACAACAAGTTCTTTCAGTTTTCGCTGCGCGAAGACCTGATGAAAAGTGTCATTACCGGTTTTCCGAATACAAGATTTACATTACTGGCCATAAACGATAATCAGTTGAAAAATGATGGAATGACTTACAATCCCGAAACCACCAATTTTGGAAATTCACTACTGGTGGAATCCAATGTGAACGACCGTCTTAGACGCCTTATGCGGATGCACCTGTTTGAAGGATGGGCAAACAACAGCGTGAATTCTACCGTCGATTTTTCAGACGGAATAACTGAATATGGTGGATGGGGATTCCGAAACACACATAGCGGCGATGTGGTAAGATACAAGGACAATAAATTGCAGGCCACCGGAAATATCGAGGAAAATTCATTTGTCACCATCACCAAAGGCGAAACCTACGACAACGGTACGGTGTACACCGTAGATAAAATGCTTCAGTATTCTGCCAGAGAAACTTCACCTTCAACCCGCCTGGGATGGAACGAGAATACAATCTGGTACTACCTGAATCAGACAGCAATGGAAAATACCAACGTATCGCAATTTGTGGACTACATACGATACACCATTAAGGACAAAGCTTCCGACAAACTGTCCGGGCTGAGCGAGTCAAATTACTATACATTTATCATGCCCAACAACAATGCCATCACACGCGCACGCGCCAACGGCGATCTGCCTAACCTGGATAGTCTGAGAATAAAATACGGTGATGACACTTATCCGCTGGCTCAAAGTAGAATTGACCTGGCAGCCAAATTCGTGAGATCACACATACTCGAAGGATATATGCTGCCGGACGACAGGCTCCCATACCTTTTCCCCTACAACGTGAATTCACCAAACAGAAATATAGTTTCCACTGCATACAGGGTAAACAACGAGTCGATGCGTCTTATCAATCAACGAACCAACGTGGTGGTGACAAAAAATGAAACAACCGGTGCTATTGTTTTCACCCCCGATCAGGTGATGCAAAACGGTAAAGTGGTTATTACAGGTAATTATGGTTTTGCCACACCCGCTCCCCGTTTGATGACCGCTAAGCTGACATCCGGTAACAACGGTTACCGCAGCAACAGGATAGCAGGGAAGACAATACACCATGAATATACGAATTATTTTAAGTTTCAATTACAGGTACCATAGTATACGGATGATTTGTCTGAGTGAAATAAACACAGGACTAAACGATAAAAAGTATATTAAAAGAATTTATCAAAAGAATGAATAATATCGTGATACGGATGTATCATCAGAGAAGATACCATATACACTTCAAGAGACCTTAAAAATAAATTATTCAACTTTCGCAAGTATCATAACTTGCTGAATTATAACAAAAAAGCAGCATATTTATTTGGTAAAGTCGCTGAAAATCAGTAACTTTATGTCGC
>SAAL01000151.1 GCA_009929445.1 Bacteroidia bacterium | reverse complement strand
GTAAAGGCTCAAAAAACAGCAGTTGCGGACATTGAATTACTTCGCGAACTTCAAAAAAACACAAAGGATGTTGAGGTGCCGGAAATTCCCGAGGAGCTGAAGAGGCTGAATAGCGAATACCTATCACTTACAGCCGCCGACAACTCGGCAGTTATCGGAGAGATAAACGCCAGAAATAATCAGCGGATGCGCGATTTCTTATCGCTAAAATCTTCTTTGTCAGGTCAAATTTCCGACCTTGAAAATCAAATAACAAGGGCGAAGGGGAAAATTGATTTATTTAGCTCCGAAATAAATTCGATTGAAAAATCGCATCCCGAAATAAGCAGCGAGCATGATGTTAGCGCGCTTCACTCCGAAATCAAAGAGCTTGAAAATAAATTATCTGCGCTTAAACACTACACAACAATCGAGGAATACGCCGCTGAAAATTTCTCAAAAAATCCCGTGTTAGTCGCAAACGCGAAGAAAATCAGTGCGATTCAAAACAAGGAGTTGACCGATGAACTTTCCGACGCATGCCCCCTGTCTGGCGAGGCTTGCGAGACGGCTCGCCTTCATTCCGCGAGCGCCGCAATACTGAAAATCAAGAATGAAAATCGCGCGATTTTAGCAAGCGAAATGATGGTTGCGAACGGAGAGTATAAGTCTGTAGTAAACTCCATTGACCTTACTCGCGCCAGACTGTCCGCAATCGAAATTCAAAATACTGAAATTCGTAAAAAAAACGAATTGGCACTATCAACTTTCGATAACGAAAAATCGAAAAAGATAGGCGCGCTTAAAATCAGCATTTCAGACCTTGAAAAGCAAATAACAGAATCGATAGCCAAAATAGAGGAGCTTGAAAGTAATCTGTCAGGATTGACCGAGCCAACCCCCGAATCTCTACCCGAGGAAATCACCATCCCCGACAACTTGCGCGCCGCACACGCCGAGTTTGTTGCTATCGAAAAGGAAATCACAGGAGCGGAGGCTATCAACTCACACAGCGCCGCAAAGCGAGCCGAAAACGAAATGCAAATCAAAACCAATCAGGATTTACTTTTCGAACTTGATAAAAAAGTCGTAAAAATCCGCGCGGAAATTTCCGAGTATTTCAGCAATTTAACTGAACTTGTTAAAACTGAATTTGCGGGAGCTATTGAAATCGGAGTGGAACTCCTTGAATACGTCATGTCACGTGACGAGTATAAAGATTGTTTCCGTATCACGGCGAACGGCAAGGCTTTCCCTTTTGAGTGCAATGGTGCGCTTCAAAACAACGTTAAATTGCAAGTGCTTGCCGCGTTGCAAAGATTGAACGGTTACACTGGAATCACAATCATGGACAATTGCGAGGCAAACACCACCCAGCCGATTAACACCTGTGGGCTACCGTGTGTTTTAGCGACTGCGACAAATGAAGCAAAGCTGAAAATCAACTAAAAACATGCTGCATAACACAATTTCATGTTATGCAGCTATCAACCAAAACACTACATTTACAAACAATTTTAAAACAAAAAAAAATATGAGCGAATTAATCAAAGCGGAAGGACTTCAGCGCGACTTCCTTCAATTATCAAAACAACATCTTCAACTCCGGGCATCTGATAATCCCGAATTTGAAAAGGCATTTGTCAAAACTTTTTCAGACCTCATTTTCTCGCAAAATGATGAGATGCTGGAGAAGCTGGCGAAGACGAAGCTTGCAAGTCTTTTGAACGCCGTGTTCAAAGCAACCGAGGTGGGGGCATCTTTCGCGAAAAAAGAAGTATCTTTCATTCCTTTCGAAATTTTCAAGAAAGAGAAGAAAAACGGGGCTGACGTGAAAAGCGGTACCGGTGAGTATGAAGCGCTCGTCATTTTTGACATAAATTTTCAGAAGCAACAAATTTTAAAGCTGAAAAACTGCAAGAGATTTTTCACCGCTGAAATTCACGAGGGAGTAAAAGTTGTTAGCGACCTGATGACAGGTAATTTCGCGTTTGAAGGATCCAACGATGTAACAAAACCAACTATCGGATATTACGCCGCGTTCATTTCTCAGGACGATCAGAAATATGACCTCTTTATGTCATGCGCTGAAATTGTTGACAGAGCGAAATTCTCACCGAATTTCAAAAAAGATAATTACAGTAAAGTAAGCGGGTCTATTCATTACGAAAAAATTGTTGTTCGTAACCTCATTAAAATCATTCCGCGAGTGAGCGAGGAGTTGAGCAGCATTCTCGGGTATGAGGAGGTAGGAGAATATACCGAGTATGAGGAAGTTCGCGAAAACCGACTGGAGGAGGCTAAAAAAGAACTGGCAGCGAAAAAAGAGCCTGAAAAAGGGGAAGAAAAACCATTTAAAAAAGTGGTGAAAGTGGAAATGCAGGAGTCGGAAACAGCAGAAAAAGCGGAGAAAACAGCTCCCGAAAAAGCAGCAGGATTTGATACTAAATTCTTTTAAATGCGATGAAAATTAACGTAATCGCAACAGGCAGCTCGGGGAATCTCTATGAGATTATAGATAATAGCGGAAATTCTATCATAATCGAGGCAGGGATGCCGCGCGCTACTTACATGAAATTTCGGGAGGGTTCAACCCCTCCTGAAATGTGTATCATTTCCCATAAACACATGGACCACGCGCAATACATCGGCGAATTTCAGGCAGTAATTCCAACTTTTTTAAGTCCTGAAAAAGCGGAAAGCGAAAATTTCAAAGCGATGGGATTTTCAATGAAACACGGCGTAGAAGTCTGTTATTCATTCATCATTAAGTCACTCGCGGAAAACAAATTTCTATTTTTCGGGACTGATTTTGAAATGCTGGACGAAACAGAGAGCCCAATGGGGTACAGCTCCCTTTTTCAAGCCCTGAAATTTTATGAGGTGGAAAACTACCTGATTGAATGCAATTATAATGATTACCTTTATCATCTCGCGAATGAGCAACAGCGGATTGGGTGCGACAGGCATTTAAGCGATAACGATGTAGTGCGATTTATGAGGATGGCAGGCGTAAAATTCCCGAAAATCATAACGATTCACGGGAGCAACAGACTTTCAGCAGATACCTATACAAAGAAGTATATTGAATCTAAGCTGATAGGCTCGCGGGTTGGTGTTTCGACAGGGGTAAAAGGAGGACAAAAAAATATATTTATAATTTAAAATTATGGAAACAGGATTCAAATCGACTGCATATATTTTTAATGAAAAAGATGTGCAAAAAGCAATTGACAAACAACGGGCAATTGAAAATGTTGAGGGATTTCTCGAAAGAAGTGACTATCAATTATATATCGGGATTAAATCTCGCCTATTTATCCCGATTAAACTTAACAAAAAGTCAAGGCGAAAAGTGTTAAATTTTATTCTTGAAATTTTAAAAAATCAATAATCATGAAGGTAAAAATCTTAAAAAAAACAATCAAAGAAGGAACGACAGCCGCCGGTCGAGAATACCAAATTAAAAGCCTCTTCGTGTCGTTCACGGAGGAGGATGTTTATAACAAAATAGTGGCACATCTCAAAGCAATGGGCGCAAGTGAAGATATGGTGGAGAAATTTTGCAAGCCGAATGAGTATAACGGAAATATTTCCTATGCTTTCGGGTTGAATTGCTCGCATTTCACATTCGATGCTGTCGATAAATTCGGAATTCTCGATGCAAAGGTAGTTTTCGCAGTGAATGATAACGGATATATCAATGCCCGAATTGCTATCATCGATAAAAAAGAACAGGTGAATTCTTACGACGCCCCGGAAGATTTCGTTGATGGGTGGGCGTGTGGAAATCCGGAGCCTAAGCATGAGCAGGGCAGCGACCCGCTGGGTAGCCCCGTGGTTATTCCAAATTTAACAGACCTTCCAAAAATGGAGGAGGAAGAGGAAAACGGGCTGCCGTTTTAAAGTCGGGCGTGCAGGGAGGTAAACAACCATGCACGATACAAACCAATTAAAAGTAAAATCAATATGAAAACAATCAACGACGGTAGAGCCAAAAACGGATGTCTTTATCTTTTAATTTCAGCCCTTGCATTTTGGGGCATAGTGATAATGCTTTTCTTGATTTATTTTTAGCCTTTGTTATAAAGCGTTTATTTTTGTCAAAATGGAAACTTATAAATGGCACACAATAGAGCCACATAACAACAATGAAGAAACAATGAATGATTATTTAGAAAATCATTTATCAGATGACTTTGAAGTAATTTTTGAAGATGGAACTTATGCCGAAATTAAAAACAAAAATACTGGTGCAATTTGGGGCGTTAATGCTTCGGGCGATGGAGATTTTACTCACCACAAAGTTGAGTTTGAGATCGTTCATTAAATGCCCTACAACGTTATGTATGCGAAACAAAATAAAAACAAATAAATTGAAATAGAATAACATGAAAATCCATTATTCCGCAATGTTTGACGACAAAGAAATGTCGTATCACGGCGAATTCGAAGTGACCGCAACGCACAAACAAATACAGGCAAACATCCCCCGAGTCACCAGTGTGGCAATCGGGAAATGCAAAGAGAAATGCGAACAGGAATTCAACATAAAGTTTGAAGCGATGCGATTTTTCGAAGTGTATTATTATCACGAAAAAAAGGAAGTATTAATTTTTAAAAAAGTAAAAGAGGTATGAAAACAAGCAAAAAAGGAATTGATTTAATAAAGGAATTCGAGGGATTTAGCGCGGGGCCGTATTCATGCCCCGCCGGAATTCCGACAATCGGGTATGGGTCGACATTTTACCCCGACGGAAAACGAGTGACAATGGACGACGCGCCAATTTCGGAGGAGGAGGCCGAAAAAATGCTTTCAAAAGTGATTCAGGTTTTTGAAGATATTGTTAATAAAAAACTAACAGTACCTGTTAATCAAAATCAATTTGATGCGCTCGTTTCGCACACCTACAACACCGGAGGCAGTAGTAATTTATTCGCGTTAGTTAATAAAGGAAAGATGGAAGAGGCGGAGGATTTCATAAGAACGCGATATATAACCGTAAAGGGGCAAAGGATGAAAGGTTTGATAAAAAGAAGATCCGCGGAGGCTGATTTATTCTTAAGTGAGATATAGTTTTTATCTATAATATAAACAATTTAATAAATTAAAGTTATGGGATATAGGACCGTACAAATCGAAATCGATACAGACTACATTTTAGATGAAATCAGCACAGATGAACTAATTGACGAATTAAAAACAAGGCGGGATTTTACAGAAAAAAAGAAATATGAACTAATAGCCCCCTCCGCTGATTTTTCGAACACCCCGAAAAGGAGTGCGATGTTAATGTTTTTCAGGATGCCACCGCTTTCGCCGATTGAGGACGTTCTTCGAGAGGTTCAAGATAGATTTTACAAATAGATTTTACAAGCGTAAACTAATTTCACAAGTATAAACAATTTAATATAAAAATTTTATGAACAAATACATTTATGCAGCCTCCGCGCTGTTAATC
>SAAL01000150.1 GCA_009929445.1 Bacteroidia bacterium | reverse complement strand
CCGGACCTCGGCGACCGCCTGGTTCTCGAAGATCTCCTCGCGGGTCAGTTCGTAGCGCCAGTTCTCCGGGCCGAGCACATCGTTGACGCTGTCAAAGACATACTGCGGCCGGTAGCCGTACTTGACCTGACCGATGGTCTTACCATCGCGGTCGGTCATGCGGATCTCCTGGACCGCCTCGATGCCGAACGCACGCAAGCGCTGGTTGATGGCCTGGATCTGTTCCTGCAGTGGTGCCATGGTGGTGCCTCCTGAGAACAATGGGAGCGACAACGCATGGCTCCGCCGGGAGCATGGTGGTTCGCTCCCGATGGATGGGTGGGGTGGGTATGAATGAAACCGGGGAACTGAGGGATCAGCGCCGGTGCGGGAAAGGGAGGGTGCCGGAACCGTCAGCCGCAACAGGCGGCAGGGTCAGTTCGGCAATACTACGGGAAGAGAGAAGAAAGGCTGGCGGGAAGGCGATGCGGGAAACAGAATCGCAGGCCATTGAGCGCATTGCTGCCGGTTGAAAGAGAACGTTCGCCTCAGAGAAGAAACGTCCCAACCGGAAACAACAGCGCCGCCATCGTACCTAGAATACAAGAACACGAAAACCGTGCTCAGCTAGTCCCTAAATAGGGGTATCTCATTGAAAATGAGCCGGAAAAGATGACTATTTATTTACAATCCGATTGGGAAAAGGCAAGAATAAAAACGATTTTTCTATGGAAATTTGGCATTTACCTAGAATCCTGATAAATTCATACTGTTGGCCATTGTGGCCTTCTCCTCTTGGATAGCGCACCAACTAGAGCAAGGCATCGAGGTCGTGGACATTTATCTCAACAAAGCCCATTTTCCGGTTACCGTTCTTGGCCCGGGAAAAAGAATCGGCTTGTGGCTCCAGGGGTGCTCCCTTCGTTGCCGGGGATGCGTTTCCAGGGATACGTGGGACCGGGATGACTCCCACAAAATATCCGTTGAACTCCTGCTCGACTGGTGCAAAAGCGTCAGTGCGGACGGATTGGACGGGGTGACCATATCGGGCGGCGAACCGTTTGAACAACCTGAGGCCCTGCTGGTTCTTCTTCAAGGCTTGACGGATTGGCGAAACTCCCTGTCGCAGCCATTTGACATCCTCTGCTACAGCGGCCTACCTTACAGTGTCTTAGAAAACAATTTCGCCAACCTCCTCGGTTTTATGGACGCCATTATTCCAGAACCCTTTCTGGAAGACCGACCGGCCGACGGCCCCTGGCGCGGTTCAGACAATCAGCCGTTGCTTGTTTTGAGCGAGTTCGGCAAAAGCCGCGATTGGCAGATTACGGATAGCCCAGGGGGCAGGCACATGCAGTTTGTCACGGATGACGAAAGAATATGGTTCATCGGCGTCCCGCGACCGGGCGACATGGAAAGACTTCGGGGAAGGTTGCTGGAACAAGGGATTGAACTGTCAAGTTGCTCATGGAAAGCGTAAAAATCTGCCCTGGATGCGGAAACGAATGTACCGCCTTTGAAAGCCTCTGCTCCCATTGCGGGGCAGACCTGACCACGGTGGTGTCGCTGGCCGGGACGCCACATGTTCCGACACCAACCCCACCAATTCCAGGGAAGACCTGCCCCGATCCGCAATGCGGTGCCAGCAACCCCCCAGGACAACAAATCTGCCTCTATTGTGGCGCGCGGCTTGATGCAGCCACACAGTCAGACCCTGTTTCCGTTCAGGTCACCTGGCCATGGGGCACTACCAGGTTGAACGCGCCCCTTGCCATTGGCCGGGACCCGTCTTTTTCTCCCCTCGCTGCGCAATTAGCCGATTATCTCGACATTTCACGCGTTCACGGCCTGCTCAGGCCCTTGCCTGACGGTTCGCTGGAAATAGAAGATCTTGGCTCGAAATACGGTACTCTTGTCGACGGTGTTGTGCGCCGAGCGGAACGCATCACCATATCCACCGACACGGAGATCCGATTTTCCCAGGCTTTCACAGTCCACCTGCGATTTTTCCGCTCATGACCGGCAGAACCTTTCAACTGGAACTATCCCTCCTGACGCATGCCGGAAGGAAGCGCTCGCGCAACGAAGATTGCGTTGCGGTGGACACCAGGCACTGGCAAGAGAATATGGACCAGCCCCATTGTTTTGTCCTGCCCCTTGGCAGGCCGCATTGCCTGCTGGTTGCCGACGGGTTAGGGGGACACCCTGCCGGTGATACGGCAAGCCGCCTTGCGGCCGAGTATCTTGGCCAATGGATCCGTTCGCGTGACAGAGTCGAGAAAGAAACGCTTGAAAGGGAGTTGCGGGCGCTCAATCGTTACCTCTTCGACAGGGCAAGCGAAAGGGATCAGCGGGGTATGGGCTGCACCATCGCCGGCATTATCATTGACCCGCAAAATATGCTGATATTCAATGTCGGCGATGCCGTAGTTTTTCGTAAAAACAGCGGCTACCTCTCCCAACTCAGCGTCAGCGACTCACCGGCTGTTTCTTTTGGCGAACCTGACCGAAGCCTCGACCGCAGCGTCGTTACCCAGTGTCTCGGCGGCACGCTGCACTTTCAGGAGATCGAACCGCACATCCGTGAGGAACGCCTGGTAGTCGATCGTTGCTATCTCATAGCTACGGACGGTCTGACGGCCGCCCTCGATTTGGAAACAATCGAAGGACTGTTGAAAGAACCACAATATGACCCTGCGAATCGCATGCTACACGCCGCGCTGGCCAGCGGAGCGCCAGACAACCTTTCCCTGATTCTGATGCGCATCGCCGCGGCCCCATCGACAAAAGAAAATTTGAACCGTTTGCCATGACCAACTCATCCCCTCCTCAGCCGACCCAGCGAATCCCTTCCTCGTCGCAGCCTTCTCTCCCCTCGGTATCAATGACAGCGAGCGCGACTCCTGAAACCACCCGGGCGGACTTCCAATGTGGGGCAAGCCTCATGCGACTGCCTTCGGCCTTGGCGGAAAATTATACCCTCATTGAGCACCTGCCCACCAAGGGGGCTGAAGCGGATATCTTCCTTGTAGAGCACCGCCCCACCGGTGACAAAAGCATAGCCAAAGTTTACCGACGGGACATCGAGTGCAAACCGGATCTGCTGGAAAGGTTGCGTGGCCTCGACAGTCGTCATGTGGTTCAGATCATAGACCACGGCAAATCGGACGGGCACTGGTTCGAGTTGATGGAGTACCTGCCGTTCGGGACCTTGGACGTCTATTTGAACAGGCATACGCCGCATTCCGAAGAGACGCGTCGCGCGGTGCTCAAAGAATTGCATGACGCACTTAGATACCTGCACACCAACGGCATTTTTCATCGCGATCTCAAACCGGAAAACATTCTTGTCCGGGAAGAAGACCCTTTGCGGCTGGTCTTTTCCGATTTCGGCATCGCCTCCCTGTCGGAAGCGTCGATCCGTTTTACCCGGGGGGCGGGAACCCTTCATTACGCTGCGCCGGAACAAATCGTCGCTGCCGCCACGGTGACCGGGAAGACCGATTACTGGTCGCTCGGTATGATCCTGTTTGAAATGCTTGCGGGTCGCCACCCATTCAGCGAACTCAGTGAATATGCCATTGCTGCAGTCATCGCCACCGGTAGCACGGGAACCGGAGGCAATCTGCCGTTCGAGATGATTGCTGATCCGAAATGGCGCACGCTCTGCCAGGGACTCCTTGTCCGGGATCCGCAGCAGCGCTGGGGAAGTGATGAGGTGGGACGATGGTTACAGGGAGATGAAACACTGAAAGTTTCATCGCAACGTCCAGAAAATTCCGTTCACCCATATACTTTCAATGGACAAAAATATTACGACCTAGAGAATTTAGCCGAAGCTTTGGCGAGCGATTGGTCAAATGCGATTAAAGATTTTCATAGACGTTACCTATCAAATTGGTTTTCAGGGGCTCTTTTCAACCAAGAGCTAGCGAGAAAAGCAGATGAAATATTGGAAAACGAAGAAAGTTCAGATGATGAAAAGTTGAGTGCATTATTGATAGAGATAACAGGAGGTTGTAAACTGTACTGGAAGGGCATCTTTGTAAAAAACGACATATTAATCAATCATGCAAAAAAATCTATACAAGGTGATTTTGAATCAAAATTAAAAATAAAAGAAATATTTTTTAATTTTATATGCTCAAATTTTATCAAATCTATTCTAAAGAAAAAAAATAATGTCGAATTATCATTCAATACACTTGAAAGTGATTTTGACGAATTTAAAAAAGAATGGCCAGCAATAAAAAATAACAACGATTCTATCAAGTTAGAACCAGAAAAGGAATTGATTGTTTCATTTCTAATTTTAGCAAATTTAGATAAAGAGTTCGAAAATGAAATAAGACGAGAGATCAATCAGAAATTACCAGAAGAAATAAAACAAACCTTACTTATAAAAAACATAGAAAACCCGATTGATTGTAGTGTTGTTAATCTGCTTATTTTATATATGATAACGGACCATCTTGTAAATAAATTTAATGAAAATTTAATATCTAAAATAGAAACAATAGAAAAAGAAATAGCTGATGAAGTTGTAAAAATTAAACAAGATTTCCAAAAAATTTTAGAAAAAAATAATAATATTGAAAAAAGAGTTAATTTGCTAATAAAAATAACAAACAACTACAAAGAACCAAAAAAATTAAAGACTCAACACCTTAACAGGAATTTACAAAAACTGGAAAAAATTAAAAATATAATTTTAAAAATTAGAAAAAAAATTATATCAAAATATCCAGAAAGAGAAATGTTATCTCTTAACATCAAAAAACTTGTTAAAAAATACGGAAACCTTATTTTAAAAAATGAAAAAATGCGAAAAAAGTTTAATTTTGTTCAAAAATCTAGAAAAAAAGGAAGTAAAGAGGATATAGCAAAATCATTTGAATATATCTATCAAATAGAATTTGAATTGCAATCATATATTTGTGAAAAAGGGGACTTTATTCTAAATCAGGCAAAATCTAAACTAAAACATTTCGAAAATAAGTATTCTTATCTTGTAGAAAATGTGGAAGTAATTAAAGAAAAAATAAAATTTTTCAATAATGCAGTTAACAAAAAACAATACGGAATAATAATTTCAGCATTAGATTATATTACAGCATTTGAAAAAAATCCTTTAAAGTATAAAATAATCGAACTAAATGATTTTAGTGGAAAATTATACAATGAATTATATATAATCAACGAAGAAGATAGAATATTAAAAAATTCATACAGCTACAACCTCGAGAAATTGGAAGAATCTTTAAAAAATATCAAATTAATTTCTGAAAATTTCGATACAAAACCATCCTCTTCATCAGAAATTAAAGAATCGCCAAAGGCATCGCCAACGCCAACGCCAACGCCAACGCCAACGCCAACGCCATCGCCAACGCCATCGCCAAGGCCAACGCCATCGCCAAGGCCAACGCCATCGCCAAGGCCAACGCCATCGCCAAGGCCAACGC
>SAAL01000289.1 GCA_009929445.1 Bacteroidia bacterium | reverse complement strand
AGCTCGAACTCCCGTTCAACATCCTGAAACGAAATTTTATAATAATAATTTGGAAATTAGCAATTAAAAGCCCTTCCCGGAGGGAATTTAGTTCAACACGCGCTATAGTTAATTGCCGTTGCAGTGCTAATTTCAAGGTTTTCACTCTTATTAAAGTTCGGTGTAACTTGATAAGTAAGTACTTCGAAATCGGCAACTAACCATAGCGCCAACGTTAGGGGCAGTAGCAGAAAAAAGAAAAAAACATAGACTTAAATTTAAAATAAACACTGAGATGAATGAAAAAATTGAGAGTATTACGAATAGTTTGATAAAACTATATTCAGGTGGGAACTCTAAATCTGAGATTAAATTCAGAAAGAAACTTGAGAATATTGATTGGGATGAAGAACAGAAAAAATTAAAACGCAATTTTGATATTACGAAAATAGCGTTGATAGTGACATTAGTCAGCTTCATTATTTTGTTTGTTATTTTTGCCATAGGGACAATAAAACATGGCCAGTCTCAAATTTCAACTTCTTCTGCAATTGCAGTTTGCGGAGCTTGTATTACAACCTCTTTAGGATTTAAACAAAACTCAGAAAGATATCAGACATTTATCTTATTAAGAGATTTGTTAGAGCGTTAATTAATTGTTGACTACAGAAAAAGAGAAAAGAAAACAAAATTGCAGATTTCTCATTCAGACAAGTTTTCTGTATTTCATTTTGCGACTTTTGTGTTATGACAACTTGAAAGAAATGAAACAGACTTCCGACTGGAGAAATTTATACATACGACTACGAGAATTTAAGCAGAACCATTAACCTTACGACTGTTTTGTCGGTCGAAAAAACAGCTAAAATACTTACTGACGTTGCGACAAACGGACTTTCAGCGTAACACAACTGACGAAAAACAGACTTGACGAAAAAGCTATTGCCCCTAATACTTAGGCTTCCTGCGGTCGGGACGACCCAGCAAGGAAGCGTCGGTTGAACCGTATTAGCTTCGCTGATTTTCAATTCCCTATGCGAGAAATCT
>SAAL01000054.1 GCA_009929445.1 Bacteroidia bacterium | reverse complement strand
CTTGTAATATCTCATAATACCTCAACGGAGGAATTAAAAGAATATTGTTTAAACTTATTAAAAATCAATCTATTAATAAACTAACTTATATAATCTCTAATGAATAGTCATATTTATTGCGAAAAAACATTCAATCAGACAGGACCAGTGATATTTTCAATAAAATATTTCCATTTTTCGGAAATAGAAAAACACAAGAACAACTTTAGTCGATAAATAACAGTAATAAATCCATAAATTGCATCCGATTTATGAATCATCAAGTAAAAATATGTCTCGTTCTATTTGTAATTTTTCTTTCAATACTTTCGTGTTTTGGGGAGAATGAATTAACCACATACAAAACACTGAAGGACAACGCATTAAAAAGCAACGACACGACAAAGATAATAGTTGCATACAATGAATTGGGCGACTATTATTCAGAAAGCGGTGAATATAAAAAAGGTGATTCGTTGTTGAATATAAGTCTTCGGTTGGCTGTAGCACGTAAAGACTATGATATGTGTGGCAAAATCAACAATCTGCTGGCAAGCAACGCGAGCTATCAGGGCGACAGAGCCTTAGCCTTTAAATACTACAACAATGCTCTGGAGCAATATGCCAAAACAAAAGACATGGATGGCATGGCGCTGATTCTGATGAATATGGGTTCGGAATACGAATATGCAGGAGATTTATCAAAAGCAATGGAGCATAAACTTAAAGCCTTGAAATACAAAGAAGCATCAGGTGAAAAGAAGAACCTCGATTACTACTATCAGAGTGTAGGACAGCTTTTCAAGGAAACCAATGTAAAAAAATGGGAGTATTACGTACAGAAAGCGTATCTTGTTTCAAAAAAACTGCCCGAAAAACGGATTCAAACTCAAGCAGCAATTTTCAACGATCTGGCAGGAATAGCTGAATCTAAGAAAGAGTTTAAGGAGTCATTGATTTGGTACGACTCGATGATTATAATCAGCGAAAAGGCGGGTTATATAAATGGATTGAGCACGGCACTTTCCAACCGGGCAATGGTGTATAAATCCCTGAAACGATTTGAGGATGCGCTGAATGATGTAACAAAAGCGATGGAATTTGACAAAAAAATGAACAGAAATTATTCCAGAATAGTCAATAAGACACACGCAGGACAGATTTTGATGGAGCTAAACCGTTTTTCTGAAGCTAAAAAGCACCTTACAGAGGCATTAGATATAGCCAAATCATTGAAAGCATATCCGGAAGAAGAAGCTGTATTACATAATTCTCTGGCACGGATTGGCGAAAAAACAGGAGACTGGAAATCGGCTTTCAAACACTATTTAGATTATAAAAACGGGATGGATTCCATTAGAAATGCTGAAACGGAAAATACAATTCACGATTTGGAAATCAAATACCAGACATCTGAGAAAGAGAAGAAAATAGCCGAACTTAATAACGATATCGAGCTTAAAAACCTGCAAATAAACAGGAATAAGTATATCATTTTCAGCCTGACTATTTTCTCGTTGTTGGTGATATTATTATTTTTGTACCTAAATACACGCAACCGGCTGAGGCAGCAAATGAAGCAAGCCGAACTTCAGCAAAAACTGTTGCGCTCGCAGCTGAATCCGCACTTTATTTTCAACGCCATAGGTTCAATTCAAAGCTACATGTATCGCAACGATGCAAAAAACGCCTCGTCGTACCTCACCCGCTTCGCATTGTTGATGCGGGCTATCCTTGAGCAATCGTCGGAAGACCAAATCCCCTTATCAGAAGAAGTGAAAATGCTCGAAAACTATCTTTCGCTCGAAAAATTACGAAAAAACGATGCCTTCCAATACCGGATTACAGTTGACAATGACATTGACACAGATGAAACCGTGCTTCCTTCCATGCTCATTCAGCCCTTTGCCGAGAATGCAATTAAACATGCATTTCAGACAGATTCAGAAGAAAACATGCTTAGTATTAGTTTTTCCAAAAGCGGTAATACATTGCACATTGAAGTCGCTGACAACGGTATAGGAATAAATCAGACCGCTCAGCAGGAGAAAAACCATCAGTCAATGGCATCTGAAATTTTCGAACAACGGATGAAAATTCTGGGCAGGAAATGGAAGAACAAAACCTATTTCTCCGTCCACGATCTTTCGGAGTCGGGAAGCAGAGGAACACGGGTTGTTTTTGGAATTCCACTTTTTTAATTAAACTACTAACAGCATGATAAAAGCAGTAATCATTGAAGATGAGCCCGTTTATGCAGAAATGGTGCAATCGTTATCAGGTGAATTTTACCCCGGAATAGAAATCAGAGGGTATGCACAAACTGTAGAAACAGCCGCTCTCCTACTTGCATCGGCACAACCCGATATTGCTTTTTGCGATATTGAGCTGAAAGACGGAACCATGTTTGACGTTCTGAAAAAAATGAATAGTATTTCATTTCAAATAATCTTTATCACTGCACACAACAAATTTGCCATTCAGGCATTCAAATTCAGCGCAATTGATTATTTACTGAAACCTGTCGAGGAAACCGAATTCAGAAATGCCGTGGACAGAGCCATTGAAAGGGTAAACCAGAAGCAGTTGCAACACATCCGCCTGATGCTCGAGAATATGGACAGGTCAAACGAAAACCGCCGCATCGTATTACGCACCATGGACCAGATTCATATAGTAAACGTCAAAGACATTGTACGCTGCCGCGCAGATAATACTTACACCACATTTTATCTTGTAACGGGCGAAAATATTCTAGTTTCGAAAGGAATGAAAGAATACGAAGACATACTTTGTGAAAACGGATTCTTCAAAATACACCAGTCACACATTATCAACCTGCAGTTTCTACGCAAAATTGACAAATCATCGGAGGAGGTAATTCTGAGCGACAAAACCAGGCTTCCCCTATCGCAGCGAAGAAAACAGGACCTGCTGCAAATTCTGAACGAAAGCTGACAAATACATAGTCAAAAAACTCAAATTCAAACTTTCTATTTATATTATTGTGATTTGATATATTTTTGGGGAAATATTCTCAGAAAAAGCCACAATATCATTCAATTTCAATACCTTTTAAAAAAACATTTTTATGAAATCAATTAAACTTATATTTTTCGTATTGTTTGCATGTGTATTAGCCACCAGTGCTCAGGGGCAGTTTTTGGAGAAAGTGGCAAAAAAAGCGCAGAAAAAAGCTGAACAGGTGGTTGAAAGCCGCACAGTAAAAAAAGTTGAGAATACAGTAAATGCAGTATTGGACAAAGCTGAAGAGGGCGCAAGCGACGCCACAACAAGTGACGACAAAAAAAACAGCCAATCATCAAAATCAAAATCAACCACAACAAAAAAGGAAAATGTGCTTACCGTTGAAAACGGGAAAACCTCACAGCAAGAAACCGAGAAACCTGCACTTACCTGGGCTAAATACGATTTTGTACCCGGCAGCGAAATCATTTTTGAAGACAATCTTGCCGGCGAACAAAACGGAGAGTTTCCGGGCAAATGGGATTTGGTTCAGGGAAATTTTGAAAATGCGAGTTTCGACGGAAGCAACGTAATTTATCACATTAAATGCAACATGAATGGAGGCGGAGGTATTGTGCCCATGTTGAAAAATGCAAAGGCAGACTACTTGCCCGAAGAATTCACCATTGAGTTTGATGCTTATTTTACCGAAAACCACGGTGGCAATTACGTTATCTATTTTGGCGATTATAAAAATCAGGCTAAACTCGATAAGGAATACCCGATTGGAAAAAAATGGATACGCATTGCAAAAAACAGCGTTGAAGGCGAAAACTTTGAAACCAATTATTATCCGGGTTACAAAAGCGGTGTATACGATAAAACACCAAAATGGAGGCATGTTGCCATTTCATTTAATAAAAGGGCATTAAAAGTTTATTTAGACGATGCCAGAGTTTTAAACATCCCCAACCTGGGGTATAACCCAACCGGATTTAGCATTGGTAAACAATCCGTTGAAGGAAAAGACCCCGGATATACAAAGAACTTCCGCATAGCAAAAGGTGCCGTTCCGCTTTACGATAAAATTTTATCCGACGGAAAATTCGTTACCACGGGGATACAGTTTGATGTAAACAAGGCCACCATAAAATCCGAAAGCGCCGGAACAATCAATTACGTGGTAAAAATGATGCAGGATCATCCCGAACTTAAATTCAGTGTAGAAGGACATACCGACAGCGACGGCGATAACGCTTCCAACCAGACTCTCTCGCAGAAACGAGCAGAAGCGGTGAAAAATGCCCTTGTAAAACAAGGAATTGGAGCCGAAAGACTCACGAGCAAAGGCTGGGGCGAAACTAAACCGATGGCAGGAAATGATACACCCGAAGGAAAAGCACAAAACCGAAGGGTAGAATTTGTGAAGCAGTGAGAGCAGAGCCAAAACGGAGTTTTGAGCTATGCGAATCGCGAAACAAATCACAGTATGTAATTTGTGAAAATTCAATTTTTTTAATTCAACCAAAATGAAAACAAACGTCCTTATCTTCAGGCTTTTGGCGCTCGCATTCGTACTGACAATGAGCTACGGCATATCAACTGCACAGTCGGAATGTGGTTCATCTGACACGGAAAAAGTGAAAGACCTGCTCAACAAAGCGTTGGAATGCGAGAATGCAGGAGACGAAGCCGGACACGACAAAGCAATGAATGAAATTGCCAGGATGCATGTTGAACTACTCGAGAACTACCTTCAGCAACCCATCCCTGCACCGAATGGAACATATTGCGATAAAGACAATACAATGACAGATTATATCGGTTGCTTACTGAAACTTACAGCCCGTGTAGAACTGACAGCAGGTAGTGATGACTTAACAAAAAAAGGGATGGACAAAGTAAACGAAGCAATAGATAAGTGGACAACAAATTTTGCCTATTCCGTTCCACCTTCGGGAAACGAAGAATTGTGCAAGAAATACCTTGCCTGCATCTTCAAAGCAATGGCACAAAGGGAGTTGACGGGAATTCCTCATTCCGAAACGGATGAAATACTGAAAGCCAGAGCAGATGAAATAATGAAAAAGGGATGCAAAAAATGCGAAACAAGCTGGATGGCAATGGCAAAGGTTGATATTTCGTGGCGTACCGACGATGAAACTGTAAACATTGCAGGTAATGCAGGCTGGGATAATTTCTATATAATTGTAAACATGTCAGAACTTGAAGACAACTGTATGACCATCGTGAACGACGACCGTTACACATTTCCTTATGCCTGCGACGGCGGTGTTGTTTCACACAAGGGAGGTAAATTCAATCCGCGGCTGCAGCTTATACAGGCCAACAGCACCTTCGCAACTGAAATGGTGGACGCCGACCTGATACTTTGCAGTTCAGATACGCACAACCCGGCCGATCTGCGCATTAATTGTTACATGGGATTTGACAATCACGGGCAGCAATTTAATATTCCCATTGCCGACAAGGTTCAAACCATCAAAAAAAGAAAACCATTTACAGTAACAGCTACTGAAACAAACGAAGAAGTTCCTTCATACACTGCAAAACTCAAAATAATGTTTTTTCCGGTCTGGAAATAGTTAACTTAGAATTCTTTCATAAGATATTAATCCATAAAAAAATTCAATCAAATGAGAATACGCCTTTTTATTTTAGGAACAATTGCCGCCATGCTACTATCATGCGGACAAAAAGCGGACAAAAACAGTTCAAATCCCGACGCCACTGCAAAGGAAATAGCTCAGGAAATAGCTGATACAAAGTCCTATTATATAGAATATAAAACTACAATGGATATGCAGGGAATGAAGAGTACCTCAGTTTCGAAACAGTGGATTGACATTAAAAACGACCGTCTGGTAATGGAAACCGAAACTGAAAACGAAATGATGGGACAAAAAACCAAAGAAAGTGCATTAACAATTGGTAAAGACGGTTATACTTACGTAATCAGTTTGACAAACAAAACCGGATTAAAAATGAAGTCGGACGGGAATGAAGAAGACCCTATGGATAATATCAAACCGGACGACAACGAAACTTTCCGCCAGATGATTGAAAAAGAAGGGGGAAAAATTATCGGCAACGAAGACTTCCTGGGCAAAAACTGCATCGTCATTGAAATGACAAGTGAAGGCACTACCATGAAAATGTGGTACTACAAAGGAATCCCTCTGAAAATGACATCCGATGCGTATGTGATGGAAGCTGTAAAATTTGAAGAAGGCATATCAATTCCGGACAGTAAACTTGAAATTCCGGAAGACATTACCATCTCCGAGATGCCGGTCATGAATTAATGCCATCATACATATAAAACCGTAAACCTTTATTTTTTTGTTTTGTAAACGGTACTGTAATACAATTTGCATTTACAGAACCGTTTTTTTTTACCACTCAACTTCCGAAAGCAATAAATGACCAAATGTAGAAAGTTTTGATTACGGATGAGCCAGTCCGGTGAGCCTGCATAAATCTTTCTTTTTGGTTATACAGGTGAAACGGGCGCAGTCCTGATTTTTATTTCAGGAGTACAATGTATTACATTTCGGGTGAAAGAAAGTTTACTTTTTCGATTTGCTTTCGATTTCACGCAGGCTTTCCATTTTCTTCTTCGCCAGGAAACCGTAAATATCTTCTAGGTGTTCGGTAACTTTTTGGTGTCCGAATTCGTACACCTTAGTCACAAGTCCGTCCAGAAAATCGCGGTCGTGCGAAACCACTATAAGCGTACCGTCAAAGTCAGTCAGCGCCTGTTTCAAAATATCTTTTGTGCGCATATCCAGGTGATTGGTCGGTTCGTCGAGGATAAGCAGGTTAACCGGTTCAAGCAGCAGTTTTATCATTGCCAGGCGGGTTCGTTCTCCACCCGAAAGAATTTTCACTTTTTTATCCACGTCATCGCGGCCAAACATAAATGCACCGAGAATATCCCGTATTTTTGTGCGGATATCGCCCACTGCAATGTCGTCGATGGTCTGAAACACGGTCAGATCCTCGTCGAGCAGCGATGCCTGATTTTGGGCAAAGTAGCCGATTTTCACGTTATGTCCGAGTGTCAGTTTTCCTTCATGTTCTGTTTCGCCCATGATGCATTTGACCATGGTGGATTTTCCTTCGCCGTTGCGACCGACGAAAGCCACTTTCTGTCCGCGTTCGATGGTATAATCAGCGTTTGCAAAGACCCGTTTTTCTCCGTATGCTTTTCCAACCCCTTCGGCTATCACCGGATAATTTCCCGACCGCGGCGATGGTGGAAATTTTAATCGCAGCGCGGAGGTATCCTGTTCGTCCACTTCGATAATTTGCAGCTTCTCGAGCATTTTCACCCGCGACTGCACCTGAAGGGTTTTGGAATACGTACCTTTGAAACGCTCAATAAACTCCTGCGTTTCGGCTATCATTTTCTGCTGTTCGTCGTACTGCTTTTGCTGTTGCTCACGACGCTCCTTGCGCAGTTCCAGGTAGTGGGTGTAGGTAGCTTTATAATCGTATATACGTCCCATCGTAACCTCAATAGTGCGGGTGGTAACAGTGTCAACAAAAGCACGGTCGTGCGAAATAAGTACCACAGCTTTTGCCGTATTAATCAGAAAATCCTCAAACCACTGTACCGAATCGATATCGAGGTGATTGGTGGGTTCATCGAGCAGGATCACATCCGGATTCTGCAGCAGGATTTTTGCCAGTTCGATACGCATACGCCAGCCGCCGCTGAATTCTGCCGTATTCCGGTCGAAATCTTCTCTTTCGAAACCCAGACCAAGCAGGGTTTTCTCGATGTGCTCGTCAATATTGGTTTCCTCGATGCTGTAAAATTTTTCACTCAGTGCTGTAACTTCCTCTATTAACTGCATGTATTCATCCGATTCATAATCGCTACGTATGGTCAGTTGTTCGTTGAGGTAAGCGATTCTGTTTTCCAGTTCGTGCAATTGCGCATAAGCCTGCGCCGTTTCTTCAAAAACTGTTCGGCTGTCGTTGGTTTTGATGTGCTGCGGCAGATAAGCGATGTTAAAATCACGGGGCATGGAGACTTTTCCGCGCGAAGGATCGCGAACTCCTGCCAGAATTTTCAGCAGCGTGGATTTGCCTGCACCATTTTTACCCATCAGCGCAATCCTGTCCTTGGGATTTATCACAAATGAAACATCCGAAAAAAGCGTTGTGCCGCCAAACTCTACCGCCAAACCGTCCACTGAAACCATAAAATCGTATTTTTTTAAGCCTGCAAAGATAGCGGTTATTTTGCGAAATTAAAAAAACAAAGGGAATGAACATCCGGATGCGTTTCATGTAACCGGTGTATTTTTAGCCAAAATAAGCAATGCATTCTTTTTCGTCGTAGAGGGAAGTGAGATAATACATCAGGGTACAAAACAGTTTGATAATCAGTAGTGTAGGAGTGACCTGTTTCAATAGAATATCCCAACTGAAACAAATAAGCGAGGCGTACAGCGGATGTCTGATGTAACGAGAAACACCGGGATCAAACAACTCGGTGTTTTTTTTCAAAACCTAACAAATGCCTTTCTGCCCAAAAACTCCGACTGAGGAGTAGTTGGAGGGGGCTTTTCATTTTACTTATCCATAACAACCGTTAAACGATGGTAAAATATAATATTCTCCGGAAATTCTGTTTGTCTGCTTTTTTATTAATAGTTATCTTTGTAGTTAAAATACAACTTATTAATGAAATTCTCAGAAAAATTCAAATTTTGTCCTGCCTGCGGTTCCGATAAGTATATCATTCACAACGTAAAATCAAAACGGTGCGATATTTGCGGGTTTATCTACTATCAAAATCCCTCGGCAGCCACAGCGGCTTTCATTCGAAATGAAGACGGCGATTTGCTGGTGTGCCGCCGCTCACACGAACCGGCTAAAGGAACACTCGATTTGCCGGGCGGATTCATTGATTACGACGAAACAGCCGAAGAGGGCATTGCCCGCGAGGTGAACGAAGAGCTGGGTATCCGGATGGATAATCTCCGGTACGTTTTTTCGCTGCCGAACGATTATTTGTATTCCGGTCTGAACGTTCCTACACTGGATATGTTTTTCGAAGGAAAAGTAGCCAATAACGTGGAAATACAAGCTGCCGACGATGTGGAAGAATGTTTTTTTCTACCCGTTAGAGAAATAAATCCCCGGCTTTTCGGCTTAAACTCTGTAAGGAAAGCAGTCAGGATGTTTATTTCAGAGAATGAAAGCCGAAGAAAAGAAACGTTTTTGGGTTAGCTGATTAAGTTAGAAATTAGAAATTAGAAATTAGAAATTAGAAATTAGAAGTCAGAACTCAGAACTCAAAACTCAGAACTCAAAACTCAAAACTCAAAACTCAAAACTCAGAACTCAATATTCCAAACTACAAACAAAATAAATTATGTCTAAAAAAATAATCCTTGCTGCTGTTTTTGCGTTGCTTATACAAGTAGCGGGAGCACAGCATTCGATGGTTTTTACCCAACGGGATAATCTTTTCCACGAAGGGAAAGAACTTTTCGACCAGCGAAAGTGGGCTGCATCATACCGCAATTTCGAGGAATTTCTGAAAAATACGGAGACTACCAACGCCGGCATGATTCAGGAAGCAGCTTTTTACATGGCATCGGGTGCCTACGAACTCCGCCAGAAAAATGCGTTCGACTTGCTGCTGCAGTACCTGGAAAATCATCCCTACACCCCTTACCTGGACCGCATTCAGCTGATGCTCGGCATGCTCGAATATGAAAGCCGCAACTACGACAAAGCGCTTGCATACTTCAGGCAGATAGATGAAACGCACCTCGTGGAGCGCGACAGAACCGATTACCTCTTCAGTCGCGGATATGCCAACCTGGAAATAAACGACATTCCAAAAGCCCTCGATATTTTCAAAACGCTGAAAAGCATGAATTCTGCCTATCAGCCGGCTGCCCGCTATTATACGGGCTACAGCCAATACCGCCTTGGCAACTACGACGAGGCCCTCACCGACCTGCTTGCCGTAGAGGAAAATCCCGAATTTGAAGACATTGCTCCTTACTACATTGCCCAGATATACTATTTCAAAAGGAATTTCGACGAAATGGTGAAAAGGGCTGAGATGCTGATTCGTAAATATCCGGACAATATCAATAATGCCGAAATTTACAGAATGACGGGCGAAAAAGCATACGCCGACGGCAACTACACCAAAGCCATCGACAACCTGAAAAAATACGAAAACCTGTTCCCACAGGTGCTCCGAAACGACATGTACTACCTCGGCATCAGCTACTTGAAAACCGGTAAACCGGCCGATGCCGTGAAATATCTCTCACAGGTAACCATAGAGCCCGATGAAATGACCGAAAGCGCTTACCTTCAGCTCGGCAATGCATACGTGGCGATGGGCAATAAGGAAAACGCCCGGCTGGCATTCGAAGCTGCCACGCAAACCAATTTCAATACTAAAGTGAGGGAAGAAGCCCTTTTCAACTACGCTCTCACCACCTACGAAACCAATACGGCTTTCGGCGAATCGGTCAAAGCATTCGAACTATTCATCCGGGAATTTCCAAATTCTGCCAATATCGACAAAGCCTACGATTATTTATCCACGGTGTACCTGACTTCAAAAAATTACAGCGCCGCTTATCAGTCGGTATCAAACATAAAAACACTGACGCCGAAACTCCGCGAAACGAAACAATACCTGGAATATCAGCTTGGTACCGAGTCGTTTGCCGAAAGTAACTACCAGCGGGCCATTGAGTTTTTCACCAAAGCCATCCAGTCGGCTCCCACTGGCAGATACCTGGCCGACAGCTATTTCTGGCGGGGCGAAAGCCATTACCGCAGCCGCGATTATGTGAGGTCGGTATCCGACTTAAACTCATTCTTCTCCCAGCCCAATGTAATGAGTAATCCAAACTATACGCAGGCACACTATGCGCTTGGATATGCCTGGTTCAGCCAGAAGAAATACAACGAATCGCTCTCATCGTTTCTGAAATACGTGAATGAAGAAAAAAACAGCTCCACACCGACTTATGCCGATGCTCTGAACCGCATTGGCGATGCCTACTTCAGCAACCGCAACTTTACCAAAGCCTCCGAATACTACGAAAAAGTGATGAACACTACCTACAACGGCGATTATGCGCTGTTTCAGTCGGCTTACATGACGGGACTGAATAAAAACTACAATCAGAAAATTTCGAAACTGGAGGATCTGCTCAACAAATACCCGAATTCGGAATACGGCGATGATGCCCTGTATGAAATAGCGCGGGCATACCTGATGCTCGAAAACAATGCAAAAACAATAGAAACATATAACCGCCTGATAGCCGGCTACCCAAATAGCCAACTGGCTCCGAAAGCTCTGCTGGAAACCGGTATGGTGTATTTCAACCAGCACGAATTCGACCGGGCAATTCCCGCCTTCAAAAAAGTGGTGGCGGAATATCCGGCCAGCGAAGAAGCCGATACGGCACTTGAAAGTCTTGAAACCATCTACATCAACACCAATAAGGTGGGCGACTACCTGGATTACACCAAATCGATAGGTAAAAACATCGAAAGCGGCAGCATGGCAAGGGCAGACTCCATCCTCTTTGTAGCTGCCGAGAAACAATATATGGCCGGCAATCATGCCGAAGCTGCTGCCGGTCTTCACTCGTACCTGAGCAGGTATTGCCCGGGAGGAAAATTCTGCACCATAGCTCAGTACTACCTAGCTGACAGTTACTACACCTTGGGTGATAAACTTAAAGCCCTGGATGAATACATAAAGATACTTGATTCACGCGGAAATCCTTACACCGAAGAAGCCGCCCTTCGTGCTGCCGGAATAGCATTCGACAACAAGGATTACACTGCTTCAATGGCTTACTTCAAACGGCTGGAACAGGTAGCACAAACTACCGAAAACAAAAACATTGCCCGGCTTGGTGTGCTCCGTACGAGCTTCTTCCTTAATAACACGGATGAAACGATTCAGATAGCCGGCGAAATCATTGCCGATTCAAAATCAACAGCTCAGATGCGTACAGAGGCACTGCTCAACCGCGCCAAAGCCCTTTCCAGGCAAAACAAATTCAACGAGGCACTCAAAGACTTGAAAGAAATAAAAATTGATACACGCACCTCATTAGGCGCCGAAGCCAAATTTGCCCTGTCGGAAACTTACTTCAAACTGAATAAACTGAACGACTCCGAAAAGGAAGTACTTGACTTTGCAAAGAAAAGTACACCCCATCAGTACTGGCTCGCTCGCAGCTTTATCGTACTTTCGGATATTTATACACAGAAAGGCGATGATTTTCAGGCAAAACAGTATCTGCTGAGTCTGCAGAAAAACTATACCGCGAAGGACGATGTGCAGGAAATGATTGCCGTGAGAATGGCCGGAATTGAAAAACGGACAAAGGAAAGGGTAATAAAATAAACCTGCCTGAACCTCCGGACTGAGGGTGGCAAACTTTAAGGAGATTTTTTTTGGAATTTTACCGATTTTGGTAAGAGGGCACATTGAGTTATTGATTTTTAAAAAAAACGTAATTATAAAATGTTCTGATAGTATAAAATCTATTGGTCACACAATCCACATAAAATGAATAAGAAGATATTTTATTTCCTGTCGTTACCGGTTTTTGCGTATGCATTGCCGGTTGCTGCTCAGGAAAACGACACGGTGGTTCATAAAAGTGTAACAGTTACCCGTGAATTTCAGCCTGTGATAATCGATGCAGGTAAAATCATCACATTCCCTACAGTGATTGAGCCCTCGGTGGAAAAAACAAAACCGGTATATTCGGATATTACAACTCCACTCAACATCGACTACAACATTCACCTGCTCAAGCCCGAAGAACTGGTTCACAAACCGCTGCCTGCCAAAAACGGATTTTTCAGAGCAGGATTCGGATATCCGCTCAACACGCTGGGCGATTTCATGTACCCGCTTCTGAAAAACGACCAGAACAGGCTGGATGTAGGTTTGCATCACCTGGGCACTTTCGGTGATAAGGTTCACTCCAAAACTTCCGGATCGCTGCAGTTCAACCATTTATTTGACAAGCTGGAACTGTATGCCGGTGCAGGAGGCAGGCACGACTTCTTCAATTACTACGCCCGCAGTTTTGCAGGGACTGACCCGGTCATCATGTCGGATGTGGCATCCAGATACGGAGATGCCTCCTACTCTACGCCCGAAGACAATTCATTATCGCTGTTTCAACTCTCGGCATTGCCACTGAACGATACCCACTGGCGCTTCAACTCCCACGTGGGCGCCCGGTCGCTACCGCTTGCCGACGATCTGATTTTTGATGCGGGAGTAAATTACGATTTATTCAAATCTGCCGGAAACAACCTCACGGAGAACCGGATACGGATTAATGGCTCATTCAGTGTGCCTTTCCAAAAGAACAGGCTCGGAATGGATGTGGATATCAACAGTTTTATGTACAACAAAAATTCAGCTTCGGGTTTGAATTTCGACGAACAGTACTCCCTACTGAAGTTTAATCCCTACTGGATGCTTACCGGAGAGCGCGGTTACCTTCGCCTGGGAGTTAAGACAGGCATATCGATAGGGCACGGACAGGTTTTCACCCCTTCACCTGACGTGACAGCGCAATGGAATGCCCTGCCCGAATACCTGGCACTCTACGGCGGCGTAACGGGCGATCTGACCGTGAATTCGCTAAACCGCATTTACAACGAAAACAGGTACCTGTCGCCCCAAAACCGACCGGAAGACACCTATACACCTATAGATGCGTATGCAGGCCTGAAATTCAGTCCTGTATTCAATCTCCTGATCGATGTATACGGACAGTATAAAATCATCAACAACCAGTATTTCTACATCAACAGGCCTTATGAACTGCTTGTACCTTCGGCAAGCCAGATGCCCGGCAACATGAACAATTTTTTCCACAACCGTTTTGATGTAATCTACTCAAAAGCGCAACGGGCTACCGTGGGTATGCGCACTGCATGGGACTTCAAAAATCAGGTAAATGTTTATCTGAAGGGTGCTTACCATTACTGGAATGTGGACGGACAGGCACATGCCTGGCAGATGCCCGCCTGGGATGCCGACCTGGGAGCCAGTGTAAAAATCAATAACGACATCAGCGTAAATACGCAATTTATTTTTCAGGAAGGCAGATACGCCCTGCTCTCCGAAACCGACGGCACACGAATGGCTCCCGTACTTGATCTCAATCTGGGTGCCGCTTACGCATACCGCGACTGGATGTCGGTTTTCCTCAAAGTGAACAACATCCTGAACAAAAAATACGAAACCTACAGCGGATACGATGTGCAGGGAATAAATGCGATGATAGGTGCTGCATTTTCGTTCTGAGACAGTTTTGTCGGAATAAACAATTCATTCACAAAAATATCCCGGTGATTTTTCATCGGGACATTTTATTTATGATTATTCGCATACTTACCTGAAATACATTGGCATGCTTTCAAGGATTGGAATCAATGCTTTTTAAGGAATTGGATTTAGTCAACGTTTTTTCTGTATTTACTTTCACATCAATCAGATTTGCCTTAAACAAGGTAAGTCGGGCTATCAGCTCCAGTGGAAGAGGCTCGTTATGCGGAAACTGAATGGATCCTTTGCCGACTTTATAGTGCAAAAGTTCTTCCCCGAATGCAGAATTGGTATGGGGAGTGGCATAGTAACCGATGTGATTTTTGAAAGCGGCAAAATACACCAGGATCTTCTTCCGGTATTTCAAAGCCGCCATTTCGTAACTGATTACTTCCACAGCTTCCGGCACCAATTCGCGAATCAGATTCCGGATAGCTGCAAGTCTGTCCTGAATTTCCGGGGGAAATTGAGCTATGTATTCGGTGATTGTTTCGGGTTTATCCATGCTATTTTTCATTCAGAAATTTCAGAAGTGATGTTATAAATGAATCGAAAGCTTCAATATGAGGCATGTGACCCACTCCTTTCAGTTCCACTAACTTTGATTTTGGTATCAATCGTTGCGTTTCTCTTCCCAGCTTGTCATATTGTCCCATTTTCGGTTGAATTTCTTTTGGAACTCTGTCTTTGCCAATTGCTGTTCTGTCGCGGGTACCGATAATCAGCAATGTAGGTACTACGATATCTTTGAATTCATACACCACAGGCTGTGTCATTATCATGTCGGAGGTGAGAGCGGCAGTCCGGGCAATGACCGGATAATCCGGATGCAGTGTCCATCCGGCAAGCATGTTGAGCCATTCGTCGTATTCGGTTTTCCATTTATTGTCGTAATAGAAGGTCAACTGATATTTCCGGTAACTTTCGTACGTGTTTTTTAATTCGGCACTATATGCATCGTTCAGCGATTGCCACGTGGTGAGGGTCTTGTAATCTTCCAACCCGATAGGATTCTCCAAAATCAATTTCAAGGTCATATCCGGATACATCAGTGCAAACCGTGTAGCCAGCATTCCGCCCATGGAATGACCGAGCACTACCGTATGCTGTATTCCGAGCTTATCCAGCAGCTGTTTTGTATTGGAAGCCAGCTGATGAAAGCTGTATTGATAAGTAGTTGGTTTCGATGATTTTCCAAATCCAATCTGATCGGGCACAACCACCCGATACCCGTTTGCGGTAAGTTGCTGAATGGTGGTGCGCCAGTAAGCACCGTTGAAATTCTTACCGTGAAGCAACAGGATGTTCTTTCCGTTGTAATTATCGGGCATTACATCCATGTATGCCATGGTGAGTGTCTGGCCCTGTGTATTGAATTCAAACAAATGAACTTCAAAGGGATAATTAATGGTGCTCAAATGCCGGTCGAGCGGCACTAACCCCGACTGCGAAAACAAAAAACCACCTGAAACAGAAAGCATCAGTGCAAAAACAAAATATAGTAATCTCATATTGATTTGTATTAATTCATTAAAAAAGAGCACCCTGGGTATACTCTTTTTTTGAATTTATTACTGAAAATTATTTTTTGTCCAATTGTCCGAAAACCCGTTTCAAAATGGCTGTGATGCGCGCTACAGGATTTTCCCGGATTTTCTTCTCTTCCTCTCCCACTTTCAGAAACAACGCATCCAGTGCTTTCTGAGTCACGTATTCCTCCAGATTGACGTTAACGGGTTTCAATCCACCATAAATGCCCACGGGGCTGGCGGCAACCTTATTGAAAGCAGAGGTGAGTGCATTCCACGATTGGGAGGTCGATAAATTGGCAACCAGAGGTTTTCCGAGGGAGTTTTTCACTTTCGGTGCGAATGCTGCAAGCAAGTCAGCCGAAGTTTTTTCCTTCAGGTAGCTGGTGGCTGCGTAATCGCCGCCGAAGAGTATTCCAGCGGCATCTTTGAAAGTGATGGAGTGATAGCATGTTTGAAAATGGGCGTGGCTTCTTTTACAGCATCTTCGGCCGTACGGTTGAGAGAAAGGATGGCACGGTTGACCAGCTCTTCGCCGCCTGGAATCAACCTGATGTTGTCGATAATGGGTTTAGCTTCGGCAGGCAGCAGAATTTTTACCAAAACGTCGTTCATAAATCCATTTTCGATGCCAAGAATGTTCACGGCATTCTCAATGCCCACATCGAGCGAAGATTTAAGCCCGGCAGCATTTTCGGCTTCTGAAACCGGAATATCCGGATTTCCCATTGTATTGGCTATTTGCAGCAGTTCGTTGCAGGAGCTGAGCGAGAGTGCCAGCGATGCAAGCGTAATAAGGATCAGTTTTTTCATGGTTTTATTTTTTATTGATTACATTTTATCCAATTCACTATTAATACAAATATCGCACCTGAAAGTTCATTAAAATGATACACGAAGTAAAAAATACCGAACAGAGTAAGAAAAAACAATTTTTTTTCAACGAAAGTAATTAAATATTCTGTAATTTTGTTATCATGATTCCGAAAGATGAGAAATACATGGCACGATGCCTGCACCTCGCAAAGCTCGGATGCGGGAGCGTTTCGCCCAACCCCATGGTAGGCGCTGTGGTTGTATATGACGACAGGATTATCGGCGAAGGTTATCATCATCGCTTTGGCGGTCATCATGCCGAGCCGGAGGCCATTGCATCGGTCAGAGAGAAGCATTTGCTGCCGGAAGCTACGCTGTATGTCAACCTAGAGCCATGTTCGCACTACGGGAAAACACCGCCTTGCGCCAACCTGATAGTGTCGGAAAAGATCAAACGGGTTGTAATCGGCTGCCCGGATCCGAATCCGAAGGTTTCGGGACGGGGGGTGAAAATTCTGAAAGATGCCGGCATAGAAGTGGAAGTGGGCATACTGAGGAAAGAATCTGAAAAACTCAACCGGCGGTTTATTTGTTTTCAGGAGAAAAAAAGACCGTACATATTGCTTAAATGGGCTCAAACCAGCGATGGATTCATTGATACAATCAGAAAAAGCCATTCGGAAGAGGCATTGAAAATTTCAAATCCGATTACACAGCAACTCACTCACAAAATGCGAAGTGAGAATATGGCCATCATGGTTAGTACAAATACCGTTTTACTCGATAATCCGTCGTTGACAGTGCGTTACTGGAGCGGCAAATCGCCCGTACGGATTGCCATTGACAGAAAAGGGATCATTCCCGGTAATTTCAATCTGAAAAATCAAAAAGAAAGAACAATCATTTTCACAGCCGTAGCATCCGTATCGAAACCGAACCTGGAATACGTTCAGATTCCGGATGAGAGCAATGATAATCTGCCTTTTATACTTCGGAAACTGTACGAACTGAACATTCATTCCGTACTGGTGGAAGGAGGTGCCCGGCTGTTGACAAGTTTTATCCGGGCAGGACTCTGGGACGAATGTAACATTGAAATTTCTACCGCCACAGCGGGTCAGGGCATTAAGGCACCCGAACTTACTGACGCAGAACCTGAATCGGAAACAATTATCGACAATCATCAGTGGAAACACTTTTGCAAAGTTAGAAGTTAGAAATTAGAAATTAGAAATTAGAAGTAAGAAGTAAGAAGTAAGGAATATCAAACAAACAACCAAACAATCAAAAAATCAAAAAAATCAAACATCCAAACAATCAAACATCCAAACATCCAAACAACAAAACAATCAAACAACAAAACTACAAATAACCAAACTACAAACATTCATGCACGACGTAGTTACCATATTATTAATCGTATTTTATGTTTACATCATACTGTCGACCATCTCGGTGCTGTTGATGGAAAACCGCAATCCGGTGAAATCCATTTCGTGGCTGCTGGTGCTTGTTCTCATTCCCTTTCTCGGTCTGATCATTTATCTGGTTCTTGGGCAGGACTACCGGAAAAGAAAAATGATTTCGCGAAAAAGTATCCAGCGTATTGCCATGCGTCCCTGTGCAGCTACCAATATCAAAGACCTGGACACAAGCAACATCAATATCGATTACCAGAAGCTTATCTACATGCTGAAAAACAACAGCGAAGCAGATGCTTATGCTCACAACAAGATTGATGTTTATGCCGAAGGTGAAAATATCTTTGAGTCCATTTTCGAAGCAATAAGCAATGCCAAAAATCATATTCACATTGAATTTTTTATTTTTGAAGATGATAAGATCTCAAACAAACTGCGCGAACTGCTAATCAGGAAAAGTAAGGAAGGAGTGCGTGTGAGAATGATTTATGACTACATCGGCAGTTATAAACTATCCAAAAATTACCTCCTTTCGCTGCGTACAGCCGGCGTGTATGCCAAGCCATTCCTGCCCCTGCGCCTGAGGTTGAGAAGAAGCAAAATCAACTACCGGAATCACCGCAAACTCATCGTGGTGGATGGAATCATCGGCTTCACCGGCGGAATAAATATAGCCGACCGCTACCTCTACGGAAGTGAGCTGGGCAAATGGCGCGATACACTGGTGCGTATTGAGGGTGCCGGTGTACACGGCATCCAGAAACTTTTCCTGATCGACTGGTATTTTGTGGAAAGAAAACTGATTACCGACGAAAAATATTTCCCAAAACCTGCCATGTTCAACAACAACATCCTGCAGGTCGTTTCATCGGGACCCGATACCGACTGGGAGTCCATCATGCAGGGAATTTGTTCGGCCATAATGGCTGCCGACCGCTACGTGTACATTCACACACCCTATTTCATGCCCAACGAACTGGTGAGCGGCTGCATTCAGATGGCTGCACTGAGTAAAACGGAAATCCGCCTCATGATTCCCGAAAAATCGGATGCACGGCTATCCGACCTAAGCACTTCGAGTTTCCTGGGCGATATGCTCGAAGCCGGCGTGAGGGTCTTCAAATACCAGAACGGCATGCTCCACAGCAAAGCAATTGTAATCGACGACATCGTGTCTATCGTTGGCTCCACCAATATCGACGACCGCAGTTTCAAGCAGAACTTTGAAGTGAATGCCTTCATTTTCGATGAAAAAACGGCGCTCCAACTCAAAAAATTGTTCGTTGACGATATGGAAAACTGCAGAGAACTAACCCTCGACGAGTGGAACAACCGCCGCAGACGCCAGAAGCTGAAAGAATCACTGGCCAGGCTCTTCAGTCCGCTGATGTAAAAAAAGTTAGTCTTACTGCACAAAAAAAAGCGAACATTTCCGTTCGCTTTTTTTTATTGTTTATTTTTTGTTTCATCAGAATGCGTAACCGATTGACAGAGTAGCTGAAGGGAGTAAACCGGATGCTGATAAACCATTGCTTGACGCAATGCTGTACATCGGGCCAATACCCAAATCGAGCGTAAATCCGCTGGACCATACAAATTGATATCCGATTTCGGCACCCAATCCGAGTATTGATAAACTTTCTTTTGAACTATTATCGACTTTGGCACTCCCGAATGAAAATGAAGCCTGAGGATTTATATAAAATCCGGTGGGCACTTCCTTCTTCAGATGCGTAAAGTAATACCGGTAACCAAGTCCGACACCTCCGGATTTTACATCCTCCAAACCAATTACTTTATATATTTCATCCATTAAAAATAAATTGTAATTGTATTGCCCCTTGAAAACCAATGATGAACTTGAACTTATAACCCTTTCGTAGGTAGCATTAAAGTTTCCAAACGCGAAGCCAATAGGATTGGTCTTGATAATGTTGGTTTGTGCACCCGAACCCATCACAACGCACAACAGCGCAAGAGAAATGAACAGTTTTTTCATATAAATCATATTTTTTAGAATTTTGTCCGACAAATATAGAACAATATATTGAGAAATCCATTTTAAATTCAATTTTTATTAACTTTGCAATATGAAACAAAGGTATTTCATCTATTTCTCCTACAACGGCGCCCGGTACTGCGGTTGGCAGATGCAGCCCAACGGAATTTCGGTGCAGGAAGTGATGCAAAAAGCAATCTCGACCATACTGCGCACCAACATTGAAATGACAGCCGCCGGCCGAACCGACGCGGGTGTGCATGCACGCTGCATGGTGGCACATGTTGATCTGGAACACGAACTTCCTGCCGGCATTGATTTCGTAAGCAAGCTGAACAGCCTGCTGCCAAACGATATCGCCGTGGAGAAAACAGTAGAGGTAAGACCCGATGCGCACGCCCGTTTTGATGCCTTTTCCAGGAGGTATGAATATCACGTGGTGCTCAATAAGAATGTATTCAGCCACGAATTTGCCATGCGCATATTTCATCCGCTTGATTTTGAAAGGATGAACCGAGCAGCAGAATTGCTGTATCAGTACACGGATTTCACCAGTTTCAGCAAGTTACACACCGATGTGAAAACCAACAACTGTAAAATAACGTATGCCCGCTGGACTCAGGACAACGATAAGTGGATTTTCACCATCGAAGCCGATCGCTTTCTGCGAAACATGGTACGGGCTATCGTAGGCACCTTGCTGGAGGTAGGCAGAGGAAAGATGACACCGGATGAATTCAGACAGGTAATTGAAGCCCGAAACAGATGTGATGCCGGCACTTCCGTTCCCGCCAAAGGCCTTTTCCTGGTGAATGTGGAATACCCTGAAGACGTTTTTACAGGACAAAGAGGGAGTTCTGAGTTTTGAGTTCTGAGTTTTGAGTTTTGACTTCTGAGTTCTAATTTCTAATTTCTAATTTACATGTTCTGAGTTCTGTGTATTGAAAACCGTAAATTTTGTACGTTCAATTAAACCTGCAGCAGATTTTTTAAATAAAATACCAAAGAAAAATTTGCTGCATCAATTATTATTTGTATCTTTGCAAGCCAAAATAAAAAGAAATAAAATAATACAAGAATATATGAAAAGCGGAATACATCCTGAAAATTATCGTCCGGTGGCATTCAGAGACATGTCAAATGGCGAAACATTTATTTCACGCTCTACAGTTGCTACCAGAGAAACAGAAGTAATTGACGGAGTGGAATATCCTTTGGTAAAATTGGAAATTTCAAGTTCATCACACCCATTCTACACCGGAAAATCCAAACTGGTGGATACAGCAGGACGTGTGGATAAATTCATGAGCCGTTATGCAAAACGGAATGAATTGAAAAAGTAATTTCAACGGAAACATACAGAAATCCCTGATAAAAAATCAGGGATTTTTGTTTTAAATAATTGGCATTATTTTTGACTAACTGATAAAAACAGATTTTTAGTATTAACAAATTAATCATTATGTGCTCCATGAAAAAGATTATACAGGTTTCAGCGCTGTTTTTAATCGCAGTTTTATTGTTTTCATCCTGCGAGAAAAACAAAAACCGCACATTGAATTTTCAGTCGGCTAAATCGGATTTTCTGGGTGATCCCACCCGGACAAGTGTTGATTTCTACGACCTGAAACTTTACGACGGCAATCTGACCAACAATCCGAACGGTGATGGAACTTTTGCTTACATACAGCTCAACACACCTACAACAAATGATAACGAAATCAAAACCGGAAGTTATCTGCCCAATAATTCGAGCCAGGCACGTACCTTTACGTACGAAACAGGCATCTGGAAAACCGACAACCAAGGAGATTACGTAAGCGGAAGCTACATAGGCACTTATAAAAACGGTCAATTGATACAATATCCGGTTACTGAAGGGAAAATCACGGTTTCACGCAACAGCAATTATTATACAGTTTCGGGCCTTGTGATAGCCGATGGAACACAGTACGATGTATCTTATCAGGGTCAGATAGAATTTACCGACATGGTAGTGCCTCTCCCTGAAACGCTCACTCACGGTGAAATCTGGTATCAGGGCGATCCTTACGGCAACGGAGTGAAAATATATTCCATCAGGCTTGCCGATGACAATGTGAGGATTTCAGATTTTGCCGGCAACGGCGATGCCATGCAGATAGAACTCTATACTCCGCTTACCGCCACCACCATTATTCCGGATGGTACGTACCCCATAATGGTTGACAAAGTACAGGTAAATACGGCAATAGATGGCTATTACGACTCCAACGACAAAGCCGACTACGGCACATGGTATTACACAGCCGATGCTCTGAGCATCAACAAAGGCTCAGTAAGCATACAGTATATGACCGGAAGTACATACAGGATAAGTTTCAATTTCACCGACGACTATTATGGGTATAATTTCAGCGGAACTTATGAAGGCGAACTTCCTTTCGTAAACAAAACCAATTCACCGATAGCAGTGAGATCGGCCGTAAGAGGCATAAACGGACAAACCAACAGCCAGTCGGCTGTAACGGACAATGCAAGGGGAAGAAACGAAAGAACAGCCGGCAGCAGAACCGAACGGCAGACTGAGAGAAGAGAATCAAAAAGCGCTGCAATGCCACTCAGAGTTGAAAGAAAATAGATTTTTCAGGAAGCATAAATCAGGGGAATGAACTTTCATTCCCTTTTTTTATAAAAAATTTTGAAAATAAACATCCAATAAGTAGTATCTTTGCAGCCGATTAAACCCAAAAAAGAATAAAAACATGAAACGAGCATGAACACGGTGGTTCAACAAAGATGATGAAAATCTGACATGCGAGTTCCATGTGACAACTAAAAAACAAATTATTTACACATGAAACTTTTAGAAGGAAAAACGGCTATCGTAACCGGCGCTGCACGCGGAATAGGCAAAGCCATTGCCATGCGTTTTGCTGCCGAAGGCTGCAACATTGCTTTTACCGATCTGGTAATCGACGAAAACGGCAAAGCCACCGAACAGGAAATAGAAGCACTGGGCGTAAAAGCCAAAGGATATGCCTCCAATGCAGCTTCATTTGAAGCAACTCACCAGGTAGTGGAAGAAATAGTGAAGGATTTTGGTCGGATTGACATACTGGTAAATAACGCCGGAATCACCAAAGACGGACTCATGATGCGCATGACCGAGCAGCAGTGGGATGCTGTGATAAACGTAAATCTGAAATCGGCATTTAACTTTGTACACGCCTGTACACCCGTGATGATGAAGCAGAAATCGGGTTCGATTATCAATATGAGTTCTGTGGTAGGCGTATCGGGCAATGCCGGACAAACCAACTACTCCGCATCAAAAGCCGGAATGATCGGTCTTGCTAAATCTATCGCCAAGGAACTGGGATCGCGCGGCATACGTGCCAACGCCATTGCTCCGGGATTCATCGAAACCGAAATGACGCATGCTCTGACGGAAGAACAACGTGCCAAATGGGCCGAAGCCATCCCTCTGCGCCGCGGTGGCTCACCCGACGAAGTGGCCAAGGTGTGTGTATTCCTCGCATCCGACCTCTCCAGCTATGTTAGCGGGCAAGTGATCAATGTGTGCGGCGGAATGAATACGTAAATTAGTTCTGAGTTCTGAGTTTTTGAGTTCTGAAGATGACGGATATCAAATGACGGCGGCAAAACAGGTACGTGAATTATTTTGGAAAATTTACAGATAAATATTTGCAGACTAAACTATTTTGACTAACTTTGCAGTCCGAAAAGAAAAATTATAAAAACACTAAATAGCAATGAAAAGGACATTTCAACCCTCAAACAGAAAAAGAAAGAACAAACACGGCTTTCGCGAAAGAATGGCAACTGCAAACGGTCGCAGAGTATTAGCTGCTCGTCGTGGAAAAGGCAGATCCAAACTGACAGTTGCTGATGAAGGTCGTCATAAATTCTAATTCATCTCACATTCAGTACAATCATAAAAAAATCAGAACCTTTGCGGGTTCTGATTTTTTTGTTTATTTCACGCGGATCCATTTCCATATCTCACTCCAGCTCACTTTTTTGCCATACATAAGAATACCTGTGCGGTAAATTTTCCCGGCTATCCAGGTTGATCCTATAAAACTTCCTATGAGCAATGCCAGCGAAACGAGCACCTGCCAGGCAGGTACATCGTAAGGTATGCGCGCCATCATCACCACCGGCGATGTAAACGGAATGACCGAGCCCCAGAACGCCAGTGCGCTATCGGGACTTTGAGCGGCGTAGATGCCGATAAAAATGGAGAAAATGATGGGCAGCGTTACCGGCATGGAGAACTGCTGCGTATCGGTTTCGTTGTCCACCGCAGAGCCGATAGCCGCAAAAAGCGATGCATAGAGCAGGTATCCACCCAGGAAGTAGATGATAAACAACACCACTACTTTTACAAAATCAAATCCCGAAAGCATGGCCATTACCTCGCTGATCATTTCAGAAGAACTGGCATCGGTTGTAACCGACTGACCCATCTGAAGGGTATCGGGCATGGCTGAGGTACTTAATTCCGGACCAAACAAGGCAGTACCTATACTACTGAGAATGAGTGTAAATACAATCCAGATAGTAAACTGGGTGAGCCCCACCAGCGCAATGCCGATGATTTTTCCCATCATCAGTTCAAAAGGCTTCACCGACGAGACAATCACCTCCACAATGCGGCTTGTTTTCTCCTGCAGTACTCCCGACATTACCTGCGAACCATAGGTCATGATAAACATATATATCATGAATGCTGCCAGCATACCGATGATGAGTGCCATTTCGGCAGAGCCCTGCTTTTCGTTGCCGGCTTCGTCCCATTTGATGGTGGAGATAGTTACATTGCCTTTTGACGACTCTATCTTCTTTTTTAAATCGGGGATATTGTATGAAGCCAGTTTGCTGTCGCGCACATAGTTATTCAGTTCATTATTCAGATATGTTTTCAACTCTACGTTAATCTGTTTTTCGGAGTAAATGGTAACCGCATTCGGATTCTTCACCGGATCGTCCGATACATAAAGCAGTGCGGTAAGATCGCTTGTTTTCCGGCTTTTGCCGTCTGCCTGCTTCTTTCTGTATTCATCTACCGGCTCGTCGGTAAAAATAAATGTATATTGTTCGTTGCTTTTGAGCACCTGATGAAGTGTTTTCGACTTGTCGATAACCACAATGGTTTTTATTGTATCATCTTTCATGGACGAAATCCACATGGGCAACACGATCATGGCTGCCATGAAAACCGGTGTCAGAAAAGTAAGCAACAAAAAAGACTTTTTCATTACGCGCGATGTGTATTCACGCTGTATGATGATTCCTATTTTGGACATTTGGTTGTATGGTTGAGTAGTTAATTTGTTAAATAGAATTTCTTTGTGCTTCGTGCGTCAGACTTCAGTTACCGTTCTTATAAAAATATCATTCATCGTAGGCAGCAATTCTTCGAAAGAATAAACCTTCGTCAGCGAAATGATTTCCTGCAAAATTTCGTTGTTAGTTGTGCCGTTGGTTTTTTTAAGTGTGGTTTCGAAAATGCCGTTTTTCACATTTTGAGAAATAATGTTGCAGTTTTCAGGTGTAACCACACCGGCCGTTTTCACAAACAAGCTGTCTGAGGCATAAGCTGATCGTATTTCCGCCACATTGCCCTGCAGCACTATTTTTGATTTGTTGACCAGTGAGATATTTTCGCAGAGTTCTTCCACCGATTCCATGTTGTGTGTGGAAAAAATGATAGTAGCTCCCTGATTTCGCAAATCGATGATTTCGCGCTTTAGCAAGTCAGCATTTACCGGATCGAAACCGCTGAAGGGTTCGTCGAAAATAAGCAAATCGGGCTTGTGGAGTATGGTAGTGATAAACTGCACCTTCTGAGCCATTCCCTTGGAGAGTTCTTCCACCTTTTTGTTCCACCAATCCTGTATTTCAAATTTCTCGAACCAAAATTTCAATGCTTTCAGGGCATCCTGTTTGGTCATCCCCTTGAGGCGTGCCAGGTAAACGGCCTGCTCGCCCACTTTCATTTTTTTGTACAGTCCGCGCTCTTCAGGCAGATATCCGATCAGACGGACATCTTCCGGCTGGAGTTTTTTCCCGTTGAGCAGCACTTCGCCGCTATCGGGAGCAGTAATACAATTGATGATGCGGATGAGCGTGGTTTTACCGGCACCGTTCGGCCCGAGCAAACCGTAAATTGTTCCTTTTGGAACATCCAGACTCACTCCGTCCAATGCGCGGTGTCCGGAATACTGCTTTACGACGTCTTTTACTTCTATTAATTTCAATTTAGTTAATT
>SAAL01000149.1 GCA_009929445.1 Bacteroidia bacterium | reverse complement strand
TTTTTCATTTCGAAATAGCTTCCGTCGGCAATTAAAAAAGCCACAATATCGGCGGTGGCAGAAACCGGTTGCTGATAGGTTTCTACCAGCGTAACCCCGTTTGTGCCTACTGCAGTGGCAGTTACAAACACATTACCGGTAGCGGAGTGGTCCACATCGAGGGCAACCCGTGCGCCCTGCATGGTTCTACGGAAGTCGTTCCAGATATCACCATCCCCATCGGTGTCGGGATAATTGTGAGTAATCATTTTTAAGTTGAAATCCGTATTTCCCCAGCCGTAAGCATCCGAACGGAGTATGAAATATTCTTTGTATCCGTCGCCTGTACGATTTGCTACTTCGTTGGTTATTGCCAGGTTCCAGTTGTTCCAGTTGTTAACTCCCGAACCATGGTTCACAAACTCCATGTGCAGCAGTTTGTTTGTTGGAATAGTGAAGTAATCTGAGAAATGAGCCCACCAGGCAGCACTGTTATCTTCAGGTCCTACTATTGCTGTAGTGATGTTGATGTAGGTAGTGTCACCTGTATTCGGTCTCGCAGCTGCAATTGAGTCGATCCTGCTTTGCAGGTCGGAGGGTGCATCAATTGAATAAAGATCCAGTCGCTCGCACCCAACTAATCCAATTGCTGCCAAAAGAGTTGCGTACAATGCGCTTCTCAATAGTTTAGTTGTTTTCATACATTTAAAATTAATTGAATTCTTTCTATGATATTTTTAAAAATCCTGGTCTGCAGTTTTGTCAACTGCGGATTGTTTTATTTACTTGAAAAGTAGATTTTTTTTGTGTTTTCAATGTTGTTCCGGAAGTGAATCTATATTAGCTCGCGGTTATGATGAGTTTTAGTTAATAATATATTTTCTTCCATTCACACCAATGATTTGATCTGTATTTATCAAACTGGCGAAATCAACTTTTTTATTCAGGGCGGTCCTTTAATGGAATCGGCGCCAATCTGCTGATCAAATTTGTCTGTCTCAATGCATGATTCTATCCCGGCAAACAAATTCGACAATTGTGTTAACTTTTTCATTTTGTAAAAGAATTTGAGTTCGATTTATTGATACAATTTATTTGATTCTTTTTCCCCAGATGGAATATCCTCTGTCATTGAGTCCGGTAAAGAGCAATGTTGTCTTTTCATTTTCCCAGTCCTGTCCTGTAAACACCTTAAGTTCGACTATTTTATTGTCTGTATTAAGTTTCAAAATTCCGCTTTCGTATGTCCAGTTGCCGGATATTTCACCGCTTATTGTTTTGTTTTTGTGTAGTGTGACCACAGCGGAACGATTTACCTCTTCGGGTTTCAAAAGATTCTCTCCCCAGAGTATCTGTCCGGCTTCCAGTTCCCTGAGCGGTGCATCACCGTGAATTGTAATCACTTCCCAATCGCCGTGAATGTCTTTTTCACCGATGCCCATTTGCTTTGTGGCGGCATATCGCTCAGGCGACACCACCGGCCAACCGTCTTTGGTCCAGAATACCTGCCTAACGTGCAGGTCCATCAGGTGGTTCTCCGGACTCAAACGTGCCTGACTTGCCAAATAATAATCTCCGTTTACATCACTGAAAACAGTGTTGTGGCCGGTTCCGGCCCACCCTTTATGCCCGTTGAACTGATATGGATAAGTAATAATTGGAAAATTATCTTCTTCTTCAGCCATATCTTTCCCGTTGTAGTCCATGAAAGGTCCTTCCGGTTTGTCCGAACGACCGACACGGATATTGTAAGTAGTCATCAGCGGGTCGTAGGAAACAAAAAGAAAATACTTTTTCAGATCGGGATTGTAAATGACTTCAGGAGCTTCGATATTGTTTTTCTTTCCGTTGAAACGGCGGGCAATCAGATGTCCCTGGTCGCCATCCTGCATCGTGAGTCCTGTTTCCGGATTCAGCTTCACGCAATACAAACCACCGAAATACGACCCGTAGTGCATCCATTGTTCACCTGTTTCAGGGTTTGTTACAACACTTGGATCAATGGCGTTCATCTTATCTCCGGTTTTGGTTTTCACCACACATCCCTTCAGCGTCCAGGGTCCTTCGGGTGACTCCGATTCGGCAAGGCCTATGTACGATGTTTGTTTGCCGAATGCCGAAACACAGTAATATAATCTGTATTTCCCGTTGTACTGCAAAATGTAAGGCGCCCAAATATTGGTTGCACCTCTTCCGTCGCTATTGTTGAGCACCCAATTTTTTGCTTCCTGCGGAATTTCACTGAACGCCCAGCCAGCAAACTCCCAGTGAACCAGGTCTTTGGATTTGCGTACCTGAATATAGCCGAAAGGCAGTTTTTTTTCCTGAATTTCTTTTTTATTTTCTCCGAAAATGGCATCGGTGGAGTACATATAAAAGGTATCTCCGAAAAGTTTACAGGATGGGTCGTGAACGTTGTAAGTTCCCCATTTCATGTAGTCTTTCATACCAGACACGCTTCTGTAATCGTCTTTCCAGGGATTTGAACTTTGTGTCGGTTCAAAAGACTTGTAGCTGCATGCAGTAAATGCCGGAAGACAACAAACCATCAGTATATAAATGGCTTTCTTCATACCGTTCGGATGTGTTATTTGATTTCTACAGTAACTACTGATTTTTCAGGAATTCTTATTTTCAGGATTCCGTTTTTGAAACTTCCGTTTTTATACTCTTTGAGCACCACCTGATTCGGGTTTTCAAAGGTGTTGTAAGAGTCTGTTTTCGGAGCAGTAATGATACCGGCTGATGTCAGTTTGCCCTTCACATCAGTCAGATTAGAGGATATCTCCACTGACTGAGCCGGGTCAATGTTGACAAATGATACATGTACAGCTCCGTTTTTATCTCTCGAAGCCGACACCGAAAGCGATGGAATGGATTTGCCCAGGCGGCTGTAAGTGGGCGATGTGAATTCAACAGGCAGCATGGTGGCATCCTGATGAACTTTATACATATCAAAAACGTGGTACGTAGGTGTGAGCAGCATTTTATCGCCTTCAGTAAGGAAAAGAGCCTGCAGCACGTTGACCAGCTGTGCTATATTGGCTACCTGAACACGGTCGGCATGTTTGTGAAAAATATTCAGTATTGTTCCTGCCAGAATGGCATCACGAAGAGTATTCTGCTGATAAAGAAAACCCGGATTCGTTCCCGGTTCTACGTTGTACCAGGCTCCCCACTCGTCAACGATCATTCCGATACGTTTCGCGGGGTCGTATTTATCCATCACTTCGGCGTGTTTGGTAACGATTTCGTCCATGCGCAAGCCGTGCTGCAGGAGCGAGAAATAGTCATCTTCGGAGAAACCTGTTGCATTGCCTTTGTCTTCCCAAGCACGCGTAAATGTGTAATTATGGACTGAAACGCCGTTCATAAGGAAATGAGGGATATTGCGCATCATTACGTCCATCCATCTGTAATCGTCCACGTTGGGACCGCCGGCAATTTTATACAACTTGTTGTCGCCGTAATTCCGGCAGAAGGTAGCATATCTTCTGTAGTTCTCAGCATACGTTTCGGGGGTCATGTTTCCACCGCAGCCCCAGTTTTCGTTGCCTACTCCCCACAAACTTACCTTCCAGGGTTTTTCCCGTCCGTTTTTCTTTCTGAGGTTTGCCATGGGGCTTTCACCGCCAAAAGTGATGTATTCCACCCATTTGGACATTTCCTCCACTGTGCCGCTACCGAGGTTTCCGCAGATGTAGGGTTCTGTTTCGAGGGCTTCGCAGAGATTCAGAAATTCGTGGGTGCCAAAACTGTTGTCTTCCACTACTCCACCCCAGTGAGTGTTGACCATTTTGGGACGTTCGGAGCGGGGTCCGATGCCGTCCATCCAGTGATATTCGTCGGCAAAACAACCGCCGGGCCATCGAAGGTTAGGAATGTGAATGTGCTTCAGGGCATCAATGATATCTTTACGAACTCCGTTTACATTCGGGATAGTTGAGTTTTCACCCACCCAAAGACCGCCGTAAATTCCTCTTCCAAGGTGTTCGGAAAAATGACCGTAGATGTGCTTGTTGATACGGTATTCGCCCTTATCAGTGCGGATTGTAACTTCGGTTTTCTGCTGTGCCGATAGCTGAAATGCAAGCATCAGCATAAAAGGAAAAAATAATTTGTGTTTCATGATATAAATAAATAAATTTACCGTTTTAATGTTTTTTCTGTCTGTAGCCGGTTTTTTCACAATAGTGAAAATAATGAATCAGAGAAAAAAACCGGAATCGATTTGAATGAAAGCTAAGTGGTTATCGGATAAAACCGATGAATAATATTGCAAAAAACATTATTTTTGCTGTTATAATAATATTTAAGGTAATAAAGTAAATTTTTTGCTGTTTTTCTCTAAAAACAGTGTTTTCTGATTTCAACCTGATGCAAATATACTTGAATTGTTCAGTTGGCAGGGTGGACATTTCTCCTTAAAAGGTGGACAATTGTATTTTTAAGTGTAAAATTCACACTTTTCGGTTTTTTATGGTTATTTTTGTTTTTGAAAACTCAGGCAAAATGAAAAAACACGTGTTCCTGTATCTTTGCATTTTGATTTTTGCGCCTGTTTTGCACAGTCAAAATTCAGTGGTATCAAAATATATCTTCAACAGTCTTACGGTGGCCGAATCTCTGCCGCACAATTTTATCGATGACCTCTACAAGGATAATCAGGGATTTATCTGGATTTCGACCGGCGGAGGAGGCCTGGTACGGTATGACGGTTACGAGTTTCTTACCCTGAATGTCAACAGCACACCTATCTCACTGAAAAGCAATTACATACGAAAGGTTTGCGAAGATAATTTCAACCGTCTATGGGTGATTTCGAACATGGGAATCGACGTAATCAACCTGCCCACCATGCAAAAATCTCCTGTTTCAGAAGAAAACGAAACGATGAGGAATCTCGAAAACATCAGCGCCCAAAGTGTGATAAAAGACCGTGATGGATCTATCTGGATTATGTCCGTTGAGAAAATTCACAAAATTGATTTTGACAAAAAAGGGAATATTCTCAGAATCATTTCTTCAGAAAACATCCGGGGTGAAACGCCTCATTCATTCACTACTATTCATGAGATTGATAATAGCATATATGCAGGCAGCAATGGAATCATCTATCTTGTTTCGACATCGCAAAATGGAAAATTAGCTTTCAGGCAACTGAATGAAGCGCTCAATTTTGGCGAAAGTACATTTATTTCATCCATTCTAAAAAAGGACAACACACTCTGGATAGCTACTGATAACGGATTATACAGGTTTGAGATTAACAGTAGTAACCTGATACACTATGTCCACAGCGAAAGTGATCCGAATTCCATCTCGCAGGATATGGTTACCAACCTTGCCTTTTTTGACAACGGCACTTTAGTAATCGGTACGCTGCGCGGACTGAATTTTTACGATCCGGAGAAGAACAATTTCACCCGTCTGATGGCAAAATCCGGGAACAAACAAACAATTTCAAACGATTTTATAAACAGTTTGCTTTCGGATAACGGAGTGTTGTGGATA
>SAAL01000053.1 GCA_009929445.1 Bacteroidia bacterium | reverse complement strand
GTGGATTTTAAGAAAAACGGGGCCGAAATTCAGAAAACCATGTACGGAATTTTTTTCGAGGATATCAATTACGGTGCCGACGGTGGTTTGTATGCCGAACTTATTAAAAACCGTTCATTTGAGTTTCCGCAACCTTTTCTGGGCTGGAATACCTTCGGAAAAATTGAGATTAAAAATGACGGTCCCTTTGAAAATAATCCTCACTATGTTCGACTCTCGTATTCAGGACATACCGATAAGCATACCGGCCTTGAAAATGAAGGTTTTTTTGGAATTGCCGTTAAAAAAGACAACGAGTACCGGTTCTCAGTATGGAGCAGAAAATCTGCCGACGAAAATGCAGGCATCCGGATTGAGCTCATTGATGAGGAAAGCAACGTGATTACTTCGCAAAAGCTGGATGTAAAAAGCAGTGAATGGAAACAATATGAGCTCATGCTTAAACCAAACCGGAATTATCCAAAATTAAAACTTCGAATTTTCCTGACTTCGGCAGGAGGAATTGATTTGGAGCACATCTCACTTTTTCCGGTTGATACGTGGAAAGGTCGTAAAAACGGATTGCGCAAAGACCTGGCGCAGGCGCTGTACGACCTCAAACCGGGTATTTTCCGTTTTCCGGGCGGCTGTATTGTAGAAGGTACCGACCTCAATACACGTTACCAGTGGAAAAATTCAATTGGAATCCCTGAAAACCGTAAACTGAACGAGAATCGCTGGCAATATACCTTTACCCACCGGTTTTTTCCGGATTATTATCAATCCTACGGGCTCGGTTTTTATGAATTTTTCCAGTTGTCGGAAGATATCGGTGCTGAGCCGCTTCCGGTGTTGAGTTGCGGGCTTGCCTGCCAGTTTCAGAATAAAGACGAACATGCGCATGCTTCCGTTGGCGCCGATCTCGACCCGTATATTCAGGACGCGCTGGATCTGATTGAATTTGCTAACGGCGATGTAACTACCAGATACGGAAAAATCCGCTCCGAAATGGGACATCCCCAACCATTCAACATGAAGTTTATCGGTATTGGAAATGAGCAATGGGGAAGCCTTTATCCCGAACGGCTGGAACCATTCATGAAAGCCATTAAGGCCAAATATCCCGAAATCAAAATCATAGGCTCTTCCGGTCCGAGCCCCGATGGCAAGGACTTTGAATACGGATGGGAACAAATGAAACGCTTGAAAGCCGACCTGGTGGATGAGCACTATTACAGAGACCCGAACTGGTTCTTATCCGGAGCAGCACGCTATGATAAGTATGACCGCAAAGGACCGAAAGTGTTTGCCGGTGAATATGCCTGTCACCCGCAAAACAGGAAAAACAACTTTGAGTCGGCGCTGTGCGAAGCTGCTTTTATGACAGGCTTCGAACGCAATGCCGACGTGGTGCACATGTGTACATACGCTCCGCTTTTTGCTCATGTGCAGGGATGGCAGTGGCGCCCTGATTTGATCTGGTTTGATAACATGAACAGCGTCCGGTCGGTCAATTACTATGTACAGCAGCTCTACGGACACAATGCCGGTACCAATATGCTGAATACTTCCGAAAATAAACTCCCTCTAACCGGACAGGATGGCATCTATGCTTCTTCGGTGTATGATAAAAATAAAAATGAAATTATTCTGAAAATTGCCAATACTTCAGGTGAAACCCGAACGATCAATTACATCCTCAAAGGGCTGAAAAATGCCGAAAGAGCAGTTGTGAAAACCACGTTAAAGTCCGTTGATCCGGATGTGGAAAATACGCTTGAAAATCCCGCAGCAGTAGTGCCGGTAATTGAGGAAATGAAAATTCCGGGCACAAGTTTTCAGGTAAGTCTTGAACCGAAATCTTTCCACGTGTTCAACATTAAGATCTGATTGACAGATGTGTAAAAAAAAATGAACAGACGAGCAATCAACTGTTCATTTTTTTTTACTTCACCGGGTACACGAACCCCGGATTTTTTTTTTACTTTTTGAAAGATCCGATAATTCCGTTTTGAGTTACGGTTTCAAGGCTTACGTTGAAATGCCTGCTTTTACCGTTGTTATAGAATGATATTTCAGCATTACCGCTACTGTCGGAGGTTACATTCGGATTCCAGTAGAGGGTGCGCCGGTAGTCGGCTTCGGTTAGTTGAGGCAGGTCTCGGTTGTTGTACAGCGGATTGAAAAATGCTTTCGGATAGGAGAAACCCCTGAACGAGGTATTGCGTATCCCGACAGGCTCTTTTTGATAATTTTTCTTCAAATGCATTACCACGATTGCTACTTTTGTGGGGTCGTAATTTGGATCTCCACTGAATAACCGCAGTATCGAACCGTAATCTTCAATAATAGTAATCGATTCAATTTCTTCGAACACGGGCATTTGTGTGTTGAAATTGTTGTTGCTACCATTCATCGAAGTGTTGATTTCGTTTTGAGTGGAAACTAAATCGGTGGATTGGCCGCTCATCAGGCTTTCAATGTTGAAAGCCACCAAATCGGGCGAATCATCGCGCATGAAATATACTTTTTTGCCCTTGTACCTGAATGTTGAGCCTCCACTATCAGTAGAATAGGAGAAATACTGATTCATCTTATCCAGAAAGCTGTATATGTCGGCCGGACTCCACTCGCCGGTGTCCTGTATCTTATCCATTTCTTTTGCCACTTCGTATTTGACGCTGATTTTTATCGGTCGTTGTCGGGCTGTTACTATCAGGTCTTTCAGTACATGCATTTTCTCGCTCATGGGCAAATCCCCGTTGATGGTGTCGTTTTCATACTGTGTATCTACATTGGATTCTGCGGTTTCGCTGCCATTGAATGAAATCATGTGGCGGGGCTCGTTTATTTCAGTCTGAGAAAATGACTTCAAATCCGGACTAAAGTTCCTGTCGAGCATGATTCTGGTTTCTTTTCGCTTCTCATCTATCTTCGATTGGAGGATAATCTTGGCATCGCCGTAGAAATCACGCAACAGAAAACCGAATTTTCCGTTTTCGTCAGTGAGTGCTTTACCGCGTTGCGAGGAGCTGTCGCCCATCAGTACCATCATGATTTCCACGTCCTTCAATTCCGTTTTTCTGAACAGTGAGACCACCGAACCTTCGATTGCAAGTTCTTTCTCAAGCGGATGAACCGGATTGAATGGTGCTGTGCCGCTCATTTCTTTCCACTCATATCGGGTCCATCCCTGAGTAAGGAGCAGCAATTCCAGTGCACTTTTTCTCCTCAGATCGTCAGTTTCAAAATAGTAACCCGGGTTTTCGATATAGCCGCGCAGTTCGGACGAAAGCAGCAAGTTGGTCAGTGCGTTATCGGCATAAGGCACCACAGAGCTGGTACCGGCATCACACACAGAAAGCGAGAATGTGGTCTGAACCGGATTGTTTTTCCTGTCGTTCAGCCGAAAGTTCATTGTCACCTCTTCATAAGGGCGGAAAACAGGCTTGTTTTGTGTCATGTTGATTTTCATTTCACTCTGGTGATTGATGAAAATCAGTCTTTCGGAGTATATTTCGCCTTTCGGACTGAAAAGCGTGATTTGCGACACACCCGATGGGAGCATATTTTTAGAGAGTGTGAGGTTTATTTCGTTGTCAGTGGTCAGATCCACATTTTCAAAAGCATACATGATGCCTCTGCAAGAAATAGAAAGCCCCAGAGGTTCGGATTTTGTGTTTGGAGATTTACTGATCAGGATATTTACTTTAGCACTGTCCAGGTTGTTCACATTCATCACGTAACCTTCAGGTAAGGCTTCCGGTAACTGAAAAGTGTAGTCACGGTTGTTGTAGGATACTTTTGCGAATTGCCTGCCTGCAGTAGGAGTGTATTCAAATGCTCCCATGCCCAGGTATTCTGTAAAAATATCGGTGAGTACCTCGTTTTTCCCGTTTACAATATTTCCCGAAACTATTACATTCTCACCGTTCTCTCCGGTAGCTTTGAATGCTACTTTTGATTTCACTCCCTGTACCAGATTACCTCCTTCAGGATAAAATGTCAGCGAAATGCGTTCTTTCTGTCTGTAGGCAGGTCGTTTCAGGGGAATTCGCTGAGAATTGGGCCTTACAGTTACTTTAGCAGTGTACTCGCCTTCATTTTTGGGTTCGTCATATACAGGCAGCACCCTGGAGAAATAGTTCTCATTACCGAAATTGAGCATATACCGTGTGTATGCTCTGATTTCATAAAAACCGGCATAACCGGCTGATGGAAGATAGAAGTTGTCGTGGCATTGCCCGTGTTCTATTTTTAGTTTTTTTTCGGCCACGACATATCCTTCCTGATTAATCAGCTCTACGTACAGCACCTTGCTCAGTTCGCTCAGTGAGTGGCGGTCGGCACGCACAACGTAAGCTTTGAACCAGATGGTTTCACCCAGAAAATAGGAAGTATTGTCAAAATGAATGTACACTTTTTCCCGCGGATAATTTTTCGAGAATGCTACGTATTGCTGAGCGTAGGTTTTCAACTTGTTTGCAGATTCAATGTCCTGAGCAGTGATTTTACCGAAAAGCGGGAAGGATAAGATAAAGAGAAATAGAAGTAACCTGATTTTCATAGTACCATTTCGAATTTGATCTTCAAAGGTACAAAAATATATTTTTCAGAGCGGGTAATTTCTGAAAGAATTGTCGGTAATTTTAGTTTATGTATGTCAGAATGGTTATTATCCGATTCTGAATCCGGTAGGTCTTTTTTTGAATTCGTTGTAAAATGCTCTTGAAAAAGATGAAACTGACGAAAATCCCAGTTGAAAGGATATCTCGTTGATACTCAGTTTTTTTTTCAAAATCCAGTAGCAAATTACAGGCACGCTGCATTTTTTGTGTCCGGTGATAGCGCGCAATACTCTGCCCGAAAACTTTCTCAAACAGTGCATTCAGTTTTTGTTTGTTCATATTGGCTTGTTCGCACAGATGTCCGTAATCGGGATCTTTCCCGGTTTCCTGTTCCAGAAATGTTTTTACGTTTATCAGTTTTTCTTTTTCCCGGACTGAAATGTCCTTGTTGTCCGAAACTTCAAGCACTCCTCCGTTGACCATCCGCTGAAGGTAATAGAGTATGAGTTCTTTCACTTTCATTACGGTGTACTCGTTCTGAAGATTTATCTCCAAAGGACAATTTACAATCTCGCGAATACACATTTCCTCTCTCGATTCGATAGGAAGAGTTAATCCTACCTGACTTCTGTCGGTGCTTTTTCGGTAACAGAAATTTATGATTTCGGGGGTGAAATCTGTCAGGTATTCATTCAAAAGCGATTCAAGGTAAGCAGTGGAAAGTGCCACCTGAAAAATCTCAAAAATCTCATCTTTTACAAGTATGAGTGATTTTTCGGCAGAAAGCGTACCATCTACCAGCAACGTGTTTTCAATCAGAGACCGTTTGGATTTCCGGTCTTCCGACATGGCCTGTAATCCATGCGAAACTTTCAGAAAGTAATTGAAATAAAAGGCGTCGCTTTTCCGGGAGTTGATATTGTTTTTCCAGATGAAATCTTCGGTCGCCCTGCATGAGATGTATAGAATGGAAATATCGGCACACGGAGCATAACATCCCAGAGTGCCCTGCCCGAGAAGCGGAGCACTGAAATAAATGTAATTCTGAACATTTGAACGTACTTTAGAGTCAAACGGATGCGCAGCCAGATCTTTCAGTTCTTTCATCATGTGTGTTTTATTTAATCATTTGCAGATTTTTTGGTTTGATGCATAAATGCATCCAAATCTCTTATTTTCACGTTGATATCAGAAGGCCTGATTTTGAATTCATTATAAAACGACCTTGAAAACGAGGCAATTGAATTAAATCCCAGTGCAAACGTAATTTCTTTTACAGTCATTTTATTTCCGATGTCGAGGAGTTTGCTGTAGGCTTCGTTCAGTTTTTTCTTCCGGTGGTACTTGCTTATTGTACAGCCGAAAATGTAGCAGAAAAGGCTTTTTATTTTTGTTGCCGGCATGCCGGATAATTCACTTAATGCATTTACATCCAGATCTTTTTCGATGTTTTCGTCGATGTGTTTTTTGATCTTCACGATTGTGTCTTTTTCAGTCAGCGTAATTTTTTCTCCTCCAATGATGTTCAAAATTTCTTTGTTGATGATTTTACTGAAATAGCACATCATCAGTTCACTGATTTTCAGAAGAGTGAAGAATCGTTGTAATTCCTCTTTTGTAGGGCAATGAATTATTTCGCGGATACATCGTTCTTCTTTTATATCGAGCGGAAGCATGAGTCCGGTCTGGTTTTTCTTGTAGAAATGGCTTTGGATGTATTTTTTGATTTCATCGGTTGTTTGTGGAATCAATTCCATCATGTAGTCTGAGAAAATCTCTTCGGATAAAGCAATCTGCAAAATCTCAAACTTCTTTTTCCCTGGTAGTTTTAATGATTTACGGGAAGACTTTGTTGCATCTATGAGCAATGTTTTACTTGATAAAGTCTCTTCAGCTTCCGGTATTTCAACGTAGCTACGCATCCCTTCAGGAGCGTTAAGTATGTAATTGAAAAATAAAGTATCCTTTCCGTCTTCAATTATTGCACTATTCCATACTACGTCTTTTTCAGGAAAAAGACTGGCGTAGAAAATCCATACACCTTTTTTGGGCGTATAAGACCCAAAAGTCCCGTTGCCAATGGAAGCCGATTTGAAATTGAAGAAATTAGGTGTTTTTGACGGTAAGATTTCATCAAAATCAGACATCGAAATACTCAATTCTTCAATATAATCATCCTTACGCAAATCTGAATATAAACTCATAATGTCATGTATTTGCCTTTGGGAGAAGCTTTCGTTTATTTCCGGTTGCAAATGTAACAAAGAAATCATAAATGGATGGCAGAAATCAGATGTTTTAATAAAATAAAGGTTAAAGATGTATAATTAATGGGTTTGAGGATAGAATAAATCGTGTATAATTCATAAAAACGGAATATAAGATTCTGAAATGGTAACAAAAAAGTCAAAAATGATAACAGATTATTTTTATCACCCTTTATTTTTGCGTGGAATAATTCTAAATAAATACAACGAAATTTAGTTCTCATTTTTTTAGCATTTTAAGCCTGAACCTTCATTTTTTCATTTACACATTAAAAATTAGAATTGTATGATAAAAACTACTACTTTTCAATTAAAAACGATTACATTGACCGTAATGCTTGTTTGTTTTGGTGTAATCCCTGCTTTCGGGCAATTAACAATAACTAAAGAAGCTCCCGATTCCGTAAAACCCGGCGACGAGTTGAGATTCAGAATCGTATATCAGAATAACGGAACTACCATACAGAATAATGTGGTGATTGAGGATGTGTTACCTTCAGTTGATTTTACTTATTTATATTCAGATCCTGTTGGCAATTTCGATCCGTTGACCAACAAAATAACCTGGACAAAAAATGAGATACCGGAATTAGAACATTTGAATGCCGGAACACATGTAATTCATGTGTATGGCCGGGTAGGGAAAAAATTCATAGATGCTTCTCATTATCCCGATGGATATTATTTGTCAAATTCCAATTCGCAAGACTTTTTCAATGCAGCGACTATCAAATCTGATCAAATTACAACTCCCATAACAAGCAATACAACAAAATCTTCATCAAAACAAAAGTGTACAGTCACACTGAACCAGGCAAGTGGAGTGATAAAATCAGCTTCAAATTCGGAGTTGTTTTACATGGTATCTGTTACCAATACCGGTAATATATGGAATAAGTGGGTATTATCTACTACTCAGGCAGGAAATCCATTCCAGCAACTTACAACTTCATTCTCATCACTAAACGGTATACCGCTTAACAATAACAGTACGGAATGGATAGAGCCGGGTGCAACTTCAATGTATCTTATGAAACTGGTTTCGCCTATCGGCACGAATCCCAGTGTCGGAACTCCTCAGGACCCAAATAAAACCACAGTTACTGCCACTCCGGTTGCATGTGGGAATCCCGTATCTAAAGAATTTATAACTGAAATATGTGGAGGTAATTGTCCGCCATATCAATATGTAAGTGCTTATAAGGTTGACGTTCCTGATCCTGTACAGTCAGGCGGAAACCTGGAATACAGAATGATAATCTATAATTCTTACGGATCTCCGGTTCAAAACATTACACTTACCGAAACTTATCCATTGCTGACCACTTACATCAGCAGCACGCAACCAACTAATAATGGTGGAGCAGTACCTCACACATTTACCGGAAATAATAAATGGACATTCAACAACCTTCCGGCTGGTCTGACAACTTTTAATGTCATTGTGAAGGTGAATGACAATGTTACACCAAACACAACCATCGAAAACAAAATTGAATTAACGACCCCGGCATACGGAACAGCCCCATTTTTGACTTTTATTGAGAAAACACAGGTTGTATCTACCCATGATTTGTGGATTACAAAAACTGCTAACAAAACAAATGCAGTTGCAGGTGATATCATTACATATACGTTGAATTTTGGTAACATGGGTAATTACAAAGGTGATAATGTAACTATCACTGATAATTATGATGAAACCTACATGGATGTGATAGATGCGGCTGGTGGAACGAATAGCAATGGGAATATCGAATGGACGATATCAGGAGATATGCCTATAGGGTCAAGTTATACCAAAACCTACCAGCTGCAGATCAAACCCGGTGCTAATTTTCCGGCAGGAACCACCAATATACATAACATGGCCTACATTGCCAATCATCAGAATCCGTTGATTTCTTTTGATTCTGATTACACCAACAATCAGGCGGGATACAAAGTATTTGTTGTGAATATACCTGATCTCAAAGTTGTGAAAATTGCAGATAAAAATCGAGTGAGCCCAAACGAAAATTTAACTTACACAATAACAGTATCAAATATTGGAGATGCTGATCATACCGGTAATTATACAGTCAAAAATTTTCTCCCCATCGGAGTGAATTATGTTTCCAGTTCACCGTCAGGCGCTTACAATACATCGGATCACTCTGTAATATGGACATTTTCTACTCCGCTGGTTATAAATGATTCACATACCCTAAGCCTGGAAGTAAGTAATATTACTGAGGATATGGGAGGTACTGACCTGGTAAATGAGGTTACCGTTTACTCGGCAGGTATGAACGATAAAGACCTGGATAATAACGAATTTTCACTTTCTGTCCCGGTCGCCATCAATTTGTGGTATGGTGGAGTAAGTACCGACTGGGCTGTCGAAACCAACTGGACATACGGTGTTGTACCTGCTGCGGGTGAAAATGTGGTTTTTGCAACAACAGTCAATCATACTTCAGCAGCCATCAATGACCTGATGCTGGATCAGGACAGAACAATCGGAAATCTGGTTAACGAATCAGATAAAGCGCTGATAATTCCGGTTGAAAAAACGTTAATCGTTAACGGAACAGCCACCATGGGTACAGCTGATCAGTTAATACTAAAGTCACTTAAAACCAAAGCAAACGGAGCATTGGTCTTTGCTCAACCACATAACAATGCTGCCGTTGAAGCTACCGTTGAATTTGCTTCCATTTCCAAACCATCTACCGGTAACTGGCCAAGGATATGGCAATTTTTCGGTGTTCCTGTGAGAAACAAGAGACTGTTTGAACTGTTCGGACCCAATGTGCAGGGAAGTATCTATGGAGGCGATCCATCGGTAAATACCATTATCCGGAAGTACGAGGAATACCACACTGACCCTCAAAGTTTACAGGAAAAATGGCAGAATGTGGCAATCAACGACATCCTTGTTCCTTTCCTGGGGTATGAAATCACTCAGCCTCAAGCAGCCTTTGATAATGCTGATACCAGTCCGTACAAATTCAGGGGACTTTTGAATACCGATGAAAATTTCTCCCTCCCGTTAACAATATCACAAAGTTCGGTGTACTCACGTGGAAATTATATGCTGGCTAATCCGTATGCAGCACCGATTTTCATCAGTAATATGCAAGCCGGTGATTTTGATAATCTGGCACCCACGATTTACATATACAATACCGGAAGTCGCCAGGATTGGTTGACAAATAACGGAGCCGGTCAGGCAGGTGATCTGCCCGGAACTTATTCGGCAATCCCTATTAACGCGGCAAATACGATTGGAAAAACACAAATTCCTTCAATGCAGGCATTTTTGGTCAAAGCTATTGCAGATAATCCTCCCACAGCAAACTTTACTTTCCGGTATGCTACAGTTTATCGGAATGCTATTACCACTCAAAATGAACCTATGAGAATAAGTGGAGTTTTGTCTGAGAAAACGATAGATGTCACCAGCAAACAGATTAAGCCGATGCTAACCATCGATGTAATTGGTGAAAATGGTTCGGACAGGGTGTATCTGATTACAGCAGAAGGAACCGGGAAATCGTATGATGCAGGATGGGACGGATACAAAACGCTCAGCACCGACAACGTGCAAATCTACGTCCTGGATGCCGATAACCGGCGGATGCAGGTAAACACCGATAACGATCTGAACGGCACCTACTTCGGTTTCCGCTCGGGAGGTGAAAGCACGTACACCCTGAAATTCAGATTCAATACCGAAATGCAGGGAATGTATGAATCGCTTAACATACAAGACCTGGCAACCGGATTCACTCAGCAGATTGCCGACAGCGGTTCAGTGACCTTCGCCTCTTCAGCAGGTTCTGCCGAAAAACGCTTCAAACTGACCGGAAACAGGGTCATTACAGGCACTAAACCGCAACCGGAAAACAGTGACATACAGCTGACTGTAAAACCGGATAATATCGATGTGAGAAACAATACGGGCGAAGAACTTCTTGTTACCGTTTACGATTTGGCGGGTCATTTGATGATGACTAATAAAGTTCCGACAGGAATGATGAGTATTCGTCATGATCTGAAACCGGGAATCTATATGCTCGAAGCGTATGCCAAAGTCAGTGGACAAAAAACAATCCTGAAATCAGTAATTAACAAATAAACCGGAACAGATGAAAACCAAGATAGGAACAATCGCTTTATTAACATTTACTGTGCTTAGCTTATCATTTTTGCTGCTAAGAAGCACCATTCATTCCATCAAAGAAGAAGCACTGATTGAGAGTTTCAATAAAGTCAGACCAAATACGCAGCAGGTATTGGCCGGTACAATTGAAGTGCCGGCGTACAAACCCCGCAATAAGAGTTCAAAATCAATTTACTCCGGCAATACGGAAGGATTTTCGTCCTTTTCGTCTTCTGAAAGTTATTCTGGGGGCGTGGGAAATGACCCGGAAATTTTCTCTACAACGGCGGTTATATCATCGAACGGCGGTAAGTCTTCGTTAGGCCACAGGGCTGGTAACAATGCGGAAAAATCTCTACCCTCAGCCATGATAGCCCTGAAACAATCGAAATCATCGGGCAGCGAAAGACTTTATGCTTCAAACAGAGTTTCAGTGCGGGTAGAAGCCGCTTCAGGACTTACGCAACCCTTTTCCGGTGGAGGTGTAAGCGGACCTCTGATGAGAATGGATGGCGACGACTACAATCCACCGGCCGAAGGAGCACCTGTAGGTGAGGGTGTTGTAATATTGTTGGTACTTTCTGTTGCTTACGGTGTGTATCAACGGTTCAGGGTGAAAAGTGTTTTTTAATCTCCGGGCTGTTTATTTATAGCAGCGTGATTTGTTAATGAAAAAACCTTGTAATCAGACGATTACAAGGTTTTTTTGTACCCGAAGCGGGACTTGAACCCGCACAGCCGTGAAGCCAAAGGATTTTAAGTCCTTCGTGTCTACCATTCCACCATCCGGGCAGGAATGATTCCTTAAGAAAAACGAATTACTTCGTTGTCTCTGTGAGCGAAAAACGGGACTTCCCGATATTGCTTCGCTGCATCGGGATAAACTTCTCGTCCCGTTTTCAGCAGCATTTAAGCTTTTCACTACCTTAGAGCGAAAAACGGGACTCGAACCCGCGACCCTAACCTTGGCAAGGTTATGCTCTACCAACTGAGCTATTTTCGCATATCTAAAATTAGAAATTAGAAATTAGAAATTAGAAATTTCTGCCTTCTGCCTTCTGCCTTCTGCCTTCTGCCTTCTGCCTTCTGCCTTCTGCCTTCTGCCTTCTTTTAAGCGGGTGCAAATATACACACTTTTTCTAAATAATGAAATAGCTTTCACAAAAAAGTAGTCTGAGTCTCCTTTCAACATTCAGATTTGTTTAGTTGTCAACTCCACTCTACTACAGTAAGCCAATTCAACCATTCAACCATTCAACCATTCAACCCCGAACATCCAAACACTCAAACTACCAATCAGAAATCTCTTTCAGCAACAAATTCCAGACAGTCTATCAATGCATTTTTTGCATCATTATCAGGGAAATCATTCAGTTCGATCCGTGCTTTTTGTATGAAGTTGTCCATCACTTTTGTAGCATACTCCACGCCGCCTTTTTCGTGAGCAAAATGCATTATTTTATTGATGTTTTCGGCCGAAAAGTCTTTGTTGTCAATCATTTTTACCACTTCATCCTTCGCGCTGCCCGATGTATGTTCAATTGCATAAATAAGTGGTAAGGTCAGTTTCCCGTCTCTCACATCATTGCCTGTAGGTTTTCCTATGTGGGTTTCTTCGTAATAATCAAAAATATCATCCCTGATTTGAAAACAGATTCCCAAATACTCTCCGTAATTACGCAGATGTTCCAGCTCAACACGGTTGGCTTTTACGGAAAGTGCTCCCACTTCAGTACAAGTGGCAAAAAGCAGCGCCGTTTTTCTTTTGATTATTTCAAAATACTCCTTTTCGGTTGTTGAAGATTGCTTTGTATTAGCCAGTTGAAGTAGCTCGCCGTCGGTAAGTGTCATTCCGATGTATGAAATTGCCCGTACAATATCTATATTGCCGGTAGAGTAGGCGCAGTGCAGGGATCTCGAAAGCAGATAATCGCCGGTCAGTACAGCTATCTTATTGGTCCATCGGGAATTGACCGATGCTCTTCCGCGTCTTTCAAGTGTGTCGTCCACCACATCATCGTGCACCAGACTTGCCGTGTGAAGCAATTCAAGTGAGAATGCGCCATAAAGTGTTTCGTGGTTGATTTTTCCGAGTAGTTTGGCTGCGAGCAGCGTAAGAATCGGACGTAATTTTTTTCCGCTGCCTTCCATTACATAGGCATGAACGTTGCTTAGCAGATTATTGTCGCTGTCAAGGACTTTGGCATATATTTTCTCAAACTCCAGCATCTCAGCCAGAATCGGACGCTTGATTTTTTCTATATAGTTCATTTAGCTATAGAAGTTTTGACACAGTATGCAAAATTAAGCAATTTTGTTCTTTCTTTTATCCTTTCGGAAATAAATAAGTATTTTTTGTGTAATTTTACATCACCAGACTTTGGATAAAAACAATTATTACATGATTATGTTTTTATGCTAAGTTCTTTCCATTTACTTTTTCAAATTTAATCAGATGAAACGACTCTTTTTGCTCGATGCCTACGCTATTATTTACCGTGCATACTACGCCTTTATCCGAAATCCGCGTGTCAATTCCAAGGGGCTGAATACTTCGGCTATTTTTGGATTTGTCAATACGCTGGAAGATGTATTGAGGAAGGAAAAACCTTCGCATATTGCCGTAGCTTTCGATCCTCCCGGAAAAACCTTCCGTCATGATGAATACGAGAGTTACAAAGCTCAGCGTGAAGCCTCGCCCGAGGATATCCGAAAAGCGGTGCCCATCATCAAAGACATTGTGCGGGCTTACAATATCCCCGTGCTGGAGGTGCCGGGCTATGAGGCCGACGATGTGATAGGTACGCTGGCCAAAGAAGCCGAAAGGGCCGGTTTTGAGGTTTTTATGCTCACACCCGACAAAGATTACGGGCAATTGGTCTCGGATCATATTTTTATGTATCGCCCCAGGCATACCGGCGGCTACGAAGTGATGGGACCGGAGGAAGTAAGAAAGAAATACGAGCTGCAAAGTCACGATCAGGTCATTGACCTGCTTGGATTGATGGGCGACAGCTCCGACAATATACCCGGATGCCCGGGAGTGGGCGAAAAAACGGCCGTAAAATTACTGCAGGAATTCGACAGTATCCACAATTTGCTTCAGAATACCGATAAACTGAAGGGGGCTTTGAAAACAAAAATAGAAGAGAACAAAGATCAAATTCTTTTTTCAAAATACCTGGCTACAATCAAAACAGATGTTCCGGTCGTTTTCAACGAAAAAGAGTTAGAAACTGAGCCAATCAACGAAGGGAAATTGCGCGCCTTGTTTGAAGAACTGGAATTTAGAACCCTTGCAGCCAAAATATGGAACGAAGCGAATGTGCCTGTAAAAACCGATGTGCCTCAGCCCAAAAAGAATCAGGGAGGACAAATGTCACTCTTTGATGTGCCTGAGCCGGCACAAATCAACTCACCAAAAACCGAAAAGGCAGAAAATCCGATTCTCCAGTTCGACTTTCCTACCTCAGAAGGGATAAAAACAATCAGAGAAACCCCTCATCATTATATTCTGGTGGATGATAAAGTGAAAAGAGCCGGACTGGTGACAAAACTTTTTATGCAAAAGTCGGTTTGCTTTGATACCGAAACAACGGGCGTAGATGTGTTCAGTGCCGATATGGTGGGTATGTCCTTTTCATACAAAGCCGGAGAAGCATTTTATGTAACTCTGCCTCGTGACAGAAGTGAATGTCTGATAGTTTTGAAAGAATTTAAGGCCTTTTTTCAGAATGAACAAATAGAGAAAGTGGGGCAGAACATCAAATTCGACCTGCTGATGCTGGCACAATACGGCATTGAACTCAGAGGAAAGTTGTTCGACACCATGATAGCCCACTACCTGCTTCAACCGGAGTTGAGACACGGCATGGATTACCTGGCGGAAATCTACCTGAAATACCGCACCATCCATTACGACGATTTATTCGGTGGAAAGCCCAAAACACAGCAAAATATCCTGAATGTTGATCTTAACCTGCTCTGTGACTATGCATCCGAAGATGCCGACATTACTTTTCAACTAAAGCAAATACTGGAAAAGGAAATAGCTGAAAACGGTCTTGAGAAACTGTTCTACGAAATGGAAATGCCGCTGATGCGGGTTCTTGCCATTATGGAACAAAACGGCGTGCGGATTGATGCGGGTGCACTGCGCGAAAGTTCGGAAATACTGACCAAAATAATGCTGGCTCTTGAAAAGGAAATTCAACAAATGGCCGGAACAGAATTCAACGTTTCGTCGCCCATGCAGGTGGGCGAGGTGCTTTTCGGACAGTTGAAACTGGATGAAAAAGCTAAAAAGACCAAAACCGGACAATACTCCACATCGGAGGATGTCCTCGAAAAGCTCAAATCCAGGCACCCGGTTGTGGATAAGATTCTGGAATACCGCGGTTTGAAAAAGCTGTTGAGCACCTACATCGATGCACTTCCGCTGATGGTGAATCCGAAAACCGGAAAGGTGCACACTTCCTTCAATCAAACGGTGGCTGCCACAGGCCGGCTGAGTTCCACCAATCCGAACCTCCAGAACATTCCGGTGCGCGAGGAACTGGGACGCGAAATCCGCAAAGCATTCATACCCGATGCCGGCGAGGTGTTTCTGAGTGCCGACTATTCGCAGATAGAACTGCGTATAATGGCCCACCTGAGCGCCGATGTAAATATGCTCGAAGCATTCAACAGTGGCAATGACATCCATGCTGCTACGGCCGCTAAAATCTTCAAAGTATCACTTGATGAAGTGACTCCGGATATGCGCCGCAAAGCCAAAACGGCCAACTTCGGGATTATTTACGGCATCTCCACGTTCGGACTGGCCGAGCGGCTCAATATTCCGCGTGCGGAAGCCAAAGAACTGATTGATGGGTATTTTGAGACTTATCCCGATGTAAAAAAATACATGGATAATGCCATACAGACGGCCAAAGAACGCGGATACGTGGAAACGATTTACAAAAGGAAACGATACCTGGCCGACATCAATTCACAAAACAGCGTAGTACGCGGCTATGCCGAGCGAAATGCCATCAATGCTCCGATTCAGGGCTCCGCTGCCGATATTATAAAAATAGCGATGGTGAGAATCCAAAAGCGGTTGGAAACAGAAAACCTCCGCGCAAAAATGACCATGCAGGTACACGACGAATTGAATTTCACGGTTCCCGAAGATGAGAAAAGCAGGGTCAAAGAATTGGTGGTGAACGAAATGCAAAATGTGATAAAGCTGAAAGTGCCTCTTATAGCCGATTGCGGAATAGGGGATAACTGGCTCGAGGCACACTGACCGCCGCCGGCACGTTGTAAAACTGAAAACAACCTTCAGGACAACATACTACGACAAAAAAGCCCTTCCTCATAGTGAGAAAGGGCTTCCGTATTTTTTTTAGAAGCAATTTGTTATGCCAACCGATTCACATACAAAGTCAGTTTCGATTTCAGATTACCTGCTTTGTTTTTATGGATAACATTTTTCTTTGCCAGTTTGTCGAGCATGGAGCTAACTTTTGGAAGCAATTCTACAGCTGCTGCTTTTTCTGTTGTAGCGCGCAATTTTCTTACGGCGTTACGGGCAGTTTTAGCATAGTAGCGGTTTGCCAGTTTTTTGGTGTTAGTCTGACGAATTCTTTTTATGGATGATTTGTGATTTGCCATCTCTAATGTCTTTTTGAGTAATCAATAATTTTTTTTAGTAGCCGATAGGGGAATCGAACCCCTCTTTCCAGAATGAAAATCTGGCGTCCTAACCGATAGACGAATCGGCCATTGAATGGATTTAACTAAAATCCTTTGTTTCAATTGCGGGTGCAAATATACGGCAGATTTTTGAATTGACAAAATGATGTGATAAAATATTTTACAAAAATATTTATTTTGCACACAAATCGTTTATTGTCAGCGAGTTGTCGGTTTGCCGTATATATTCAGCCCAAAAGCGAAATGATAAATAAAAAATCATTCCGCTTTCAGGCTGTTGTATGTTGAATTGCTCAGAGTAAAGCCTCTACTTTTGCTTTCAGGGATGCTTTGGGTGTAGCTCCTATTTGCTTGTCAACCATTTTCCCGTCTTTGAAGAAAAGGATGGTGGGGATGTTGCGGATGCCGTATTCGTTGGGAGTTTGGATATTATCATCCACATTCAGTTTACCTATTTCCACTTTTCCGGAGAATTCTTCTGCCAGTTCTTCTACAATGGGGCTTACCATGCGGCAGGGTCCGCACCACTCAGCCCAAAAGTCAATCACAACAGGTTTTCCCGATTCTATGATCTCTTTGATGTTATCATCTGTAAATTCTAATGCCATAATCTTCGTTTTTTAAAATTCATTTTTTTTTATAATTACTTCTATAACGTTGTTTTTCAGAAAATGTTTAAATGCCACGATGAATTTTTTCTCAATAATCTTATCAATTCTTTCTATTGGCTCAGTTCATTTCTATTTTATATGTCAGGATTTCCTCTTCTTCAGCATATTTGAGGTATTTATACACCTCTGATGTTATTTTCATGCGGTATGGGCGCGAAAAAAGCGACACTTTCTCGAAGGTGAAGAAATCTTTTATATCCATGTAAACACTTACGTCTCCCTTGTTTTCCTTTATCAGGCTTGTGAGTGTTTCTACCACGTCGTTGTTGAGTTTTTGAACCGATAGGGAAATCCTTATCCTTTTTATCTGCTTTCTCACTTCCCTGAAAGGCATAATGGTGATAATTTTCAACTCAATTTCGGGTTTGAGATCCGAAGCTGGCTTCCTGCTCCAGTCCGAACCTTTCTCCTGTACCACTGCATGAATGTACAGGAAAAGATCCTTGATCATATATTTGCCGTAATCGTCGTAATTCTTACCGAAGAGTGGAAATTCGTAGGATCCCTGATAATCTTCAATGGTTATCATTCCAAAAGGTTTTCCTGTCCGGGTAGTTCCTGTCCGAAAATTGGTCACTATTCCGCCCAACTTCAGTCCGGCGCCGAGGTGATATTTGCTCAGGTCGGTAATTTCTACGGTGGTAGCGTTGCAGATATGGTTCATTTCAAACTCGAATTCATCCATAGGGTGTGCCGAGAGGTACATACCTATCATTTCGCGTTCGCGGTTAAGCTTCACCAGCGACGACCATTCGGTCACGAAGGGTATTTCGGGTTTGGTGATTTCCACCGCATTGTCCAGTGCTCCGAACAGCGAATTTTGATTAAACAGTACGTCCTGCTGGTAGAGGTTTCCGTATTTGATGAGCGATTCCATCACCTGTTCTTCCCGGCTGTTGAGGGTGAAAAACTGTTCGCGTTTTATGTCCGTAAAAGCATCGAATGCACCGGCATAAGCCAGACTTTCGATGGTTTTCTTATTGCAGGCAGTCATATTCACCCGTTCCACGAAATCAAAGATGCCTTTGAACTTCCCGTTTTTATCCCGTTCGTGGATAATGGCTTCCACTGCACCGTCGCCCACATTTTTTATCCCTCCGAGTCCGAAACGGATATTACCCTCCTTGTTGACGGTAAAAGTGAGCTCACTTTCATTTACGTCGGGGCCGAGTACGCTCATTTTCATGGCTTTACACTCATCCATCAGTTTGCCTACTTCGGTGATGTCGTCCTTATTGCGGGTGAGGTTGGCAGCCATGAACTCTGCCGGGTAATGTGCTTTGAGGTATGCAGTCTGATAGGCCACCAGGGAGTAGCAGGTAGCGTGCGATTTGTTGAATGCATATTCGGCAAATTTTGCCCAGTCTGCCCAGATTTGTTCGAGCTTGTCAGTTGGTCCGAATCCGTTTTTCTGAGCGCCTTCAATGAATTTTGCATGCAGGGCTTCCATCTTGTCTTTCAGCTTTTTCCCCATGGCCTTGCGGAGCTCGTCGGACTGGCCGCGGGTGAATCCTGCCAGGTCGCGGCTCAGAAGCATGACCTGTTCCTGATATACCGTTATTCCATACGTTTCCTTGAGGCGTTTTTCCATGACCGGGAACGGATATTCAATTTTTTCCAGGCCGTGTTTTCGGTTCACAAACTGGTGAATGTACTCCATGGGACCCGGACGGTAGAGTGCATTCATGGCTATAAGGTCTTCAAACTGAGTTGGTTTCAGGTCTTTCAGGTATTTTTGCATTCCGGTAGATTCAAACTGAAAAACGCCAACCGTATCGCCGCGGCTGAAAAGTTTGTATGTTTTCTTATCGTCGATCGGAATGGTGTCAATGTCGATATCGATTCCTTTGGATTTCCGGATGTTTGAGAGTGTATCCTTGATAATGGAGAGAGTTTTCAGTCCCAGGAAGTCCATTTTAACCAATCCCACATCTTCAATCACCGTTCCTTCGTATTGCGTGATTACCTTGTCTTCTTTGGTTTCTTTATCCACTGCTGTGCTCAGCGGCACCAGATTAATCAGGTCGTCGGCACCGATAATGAGTCCGCAGGCATGAACACCGGTCTGGCGCACCGTACCTTCGAGCATCTCGGCATATTTCAGGGTGTTGGAGAGTATCGGATTCGACGAATCGCGCGACTCCCGGAGGTCTTCCACGTATTTGAAACAATTGCTCAAATTTACCTTGATATCTTTCCCGTTTTCATCCTTGGGAAATTTACCGGGTATAAGTTTGGTGAGCCGGTCAGCTTCCGAAAGAGGCAGTTTCTGGACACGTGCCACATCTTTGATGGCAGATTTTGTTCCCATGGTGCCATAGGTTACGATGTTTGCCACCCGTTTTTTGCCGTATTTTTCGGTCACCCAGCGCACTACCTGCCCACGCTTGTCGTCCTCGAAGTCAATGTCGATATCGGGCAGTGAAACACGATCGGGATTGAGAAACCGTTCGAACAGCAGGTCGTATTTCAGGGGATCGATGTTGGTGATTTTGAGGCAATAAGCCACCACGGAGCCGGCAGCCGAACCGCGTCCGGGACCGACGGAAATATTCATGTCGCGGGCAGCCTGAATGAAATCCTGCACGATGAGAAAATATCCGGGAAAACCCATTTTTTTCATTACACCGAGTTCAAAATCAATCCTTTCGCGGGTTTCTTCGTTCAGGTTGGAGCCGTATCTTTTCGTGGCGCCTTCGTAGGTAATTTTTGTCAGAAAGTCGGAGTCCAGTTTTATCCGTATGGCTTTATCGTATCCGCCTACACGCTCAAAAGCATCGCCGAACTCTTCGCGGAGCGCTGCTTCATCGAATTTCTGACGGTATTCTTCTTCGGTGCCGAATTCTTTGGGGATGGGGAATACGGGCATCATGGGCGCCGACTCCAGCTTGAAGTATTCCACCTTATCGGCTATTTCGAGGGTGTTTTCGATGCATTCTGGCAGATCGGCAAAGATTTCCTTCATCTGTTCGGGAGTCTTGAGCCATTCCTGCTTGGTGTAGCGCATGCGGGTGGGGTCGTCCAGGTCTTTGCCGGTGCTCAGGCAGATCAGGTGCTCGTGGGCGTCGGCATGATCCTCTTCCACGAAGTGAACATCGTTTGTTGCCACGAGTTTTGTATTGGTTTTACGGGCTAACTTGATTAATTCCGCGTTCTGCAATTGCTGTTTAGGATAGGTATCAGTGCTTGCACCGGGTTTATCGGTTTTGTGGCGTTGGAGTTCGAGGTAAAAATCATCGCCGAACACTTTTTTGTACCAGAGAACCGCTTTTTCGGCTTCTTCCATGTTTCCCGATTCAACTTTTTTGTGAATTTCGCCCCCAAGACAGGCGGAGCACGCAATGATTCCCTCGCTGTACTGAGCCAGTAAATCATGATCCACTCGCGGACGGTAGTAATGACCCTGCACCCAACCGTACGAAACGAGTTTCGACAGGTTGCGGTATCCTTTTTCATTTTTGGCCAGCAGCACCAGGTGGTAACCGCTGCGATCTTCTTTCAGCTCTTTATCAAAACGGGTTCGGCGTGCCACGTACACCTCCGAGCCAAAAATAGGTTTGAAAATCTTCAGCTTCGTAGCTTCCAGTTCGTTGGCGAGAGCCGTTTTTTCAGGTTCTGGCAGTTCATCCGACTTCAGCTTCGACTCCAGTTCCCTGATTTTTGCATATTTGTCATCATTTTTCTTTTTCACATAATTGTAAAATTCCTTGATACCAAACATGCTTCCGTGGTCGGTCAGTGCCAGCGCATTCATCCCGCTGCCGATGGCTTTATCTACCAATCCCGAAATACTTGACATCCCGTCGAGTACCGAGTAACTGGAGTGAACGTGTAAATGTACAAATGAACCCATTTTTTAGAATTTACAATTTAAAAATTTACAATTTACGATTGGATTTTGAACCACAATGCACTACCTGACACGGTAAAAACCGGTATAATAGAATTGGATTCTTCTTTAACTAATCGAAACATAAAGATAGTGGATTTTTTACCGGAAGGAAAATTATTTTTAGAAAAGTTATTGACAATCCGACGAAATAACCCGGTACTTTCAGAGAATGAAAGAGATAGGATTTTGTTAAATATTGTTGGAGGAGATTTGAGACTAAATGCGTTTAGAAGTGAGCAGAAAAAACAGATGAATTGTTGCTTTTCGTTCATTAATAATCTCTTGCCCCAAACAAGATTTTTTTATAATTTTGTATCCAATGATACGAAAAAATTCTATCCTACTTACGCTTCTTTTCACGGTGGCGGTCGCCGCCATTCTCACTTCCTGCTACGACCTGAAAAGCCGCGAGCGACTTGCTCGTGCACAGCTACTACTGGAACAGGAGTATGCCGACAGCGCCGCCAATGCACTGGATTCCATAAAATCTCCCAAGAAAATGGGGAAAGAATACTACATGCAGTATGTAGTGACGAATGCTCAGGCTAAGTATAAAGCTTACAGGGAAGTGAAGAATGACACGGCGGTAATGGAAGCGGTTCGGTATTACGAAAAGAAAAACAAAAATCCCGAACAAATTGCTCTGGCAAACTATTCGGCAGGATGCGTAATGAAGGAGCGAGGGGAAAACAAAAGAGCAATTCCTTATTTTAAAAAAGCGATAAATGCAGCGACACTAACCAAAAATTTCAAATTACAAGGATTAATTTATGGGAATTTAGCTTATGTGTATCACGAAGAATTGTTTCAGGAGCAAGCCATAGATTATTTTAAAAAGGCTTTTTCCGTTTATTGTCAAGTAGAAGGAACAGAGACTAATCAAATGAATACGCTTTCATATTTGGCGACTAACTTTTTGACCAATGAACAACAGGATAGCGCATTACATTACTTTAAACAAGCCATAACGATTGCCGATGCTGTTCAAGATCGGTATTATCAAGCATCTATTCGAAACAATATAGGATTAGTATATCAACAAAAAAAAGATTACAAACTCTCAAATCTTATCCTAAAGGAGTCTTTACATTATAGTCCGGATTCCTCTTTGAAAAACAAAATACAATTAAATATCGCAGAAAATTACCTGAAGTTAACTGATTTTAATGCTCTGAAAGAATATCTTCCCCTAATCAAAAAAAGCAGAGAAACTTCTTCTGACCTCTATTATAAAAGTGCAGTAATTGATTTTTTGAAAGAATATGAAGTTACAATAGGAAACTATGCGCAAGCGCTTTTATATTCAGAAGAAAACTATCGTATTGCTTCCACTATATTTAATCAAAATCAAACCCGGGCATTAATTGAAGCCGAAAAAGAATTTGATTATACCCAAAAAGCAAATGAAGTAAAACTTGCCAAACAACGGCAACAAAACATCACCCTATTTTTCTCACTGTTATTGCTTTTGTTTTTATCTATCGGCTTATTTTTCCGGTTTAGAGCAAGACAAAAACAAAAGTTAAAAGATGTTCAGACAGAGAGTGAAAGAATTATTCAGGAAGGAAAAAACCAAGAGATGGAAAAAAGGCTCATTCAATTTATAAATTCAAACAAGCAGTATAAAACGCTGATACGCAATACATCAGAATTACATACCATAATTTATAACACCGCTCAAGCAGGCGAAGTTGTCGATAAGTCCAGCCGATTTAGTAAAATTAAAAAAGCATTGTCTCAAACCGAAGATACTATTCGGGAAAATCTGAGTAACTTATCACGTTCCTTTCTATTGGAACAAGATTTTTCGTCAAAATTCTTAGAAAATGAAATTTCCGATACAGAAGTTATTATTCTTTTTATGCTTTACAATAAGGAAGACAGAAAAGACATTGCCGCTTTACTCGCTACAAACCCGCACGCACTTACACAGCGAATCAGCCGTTTGAAAGAAAAAATGAAACCATTGCTTACCGAAACAGAATATCAACTTTTCTTTCAGTAAAAACCCATCTTTTGTAAAAATAAAATCCGAACACCTGCTTTTTTCATTAATATTCAGGTCACATTTTCATGTCGAAAAGTTAGGTATAATTTTTATAATCAATATCTTAACCAAAAATTTATAGGTCACATTTTTTTGAAGTATTGTTTACTGATATTGTAACCTCTAATTTTGTTGCATTCATCTATCAATTAACCCACACACTTATGAAAGCAACAAAATTATTATTCACACTTCTTATGTTTATTCTGCCTGCACTTGCTTATTCAGAACAGGCATCCGGTACTAACGAAATCCCTGTTTCTGGAAAGACAGAAATTTCAAAAGGTCCGTCAAGAGTGCCTGCAGCACCGGCAGTAGAAGCTACCCAAACAGGCGACCTGATTAACATCTATTTCCTTAACGACTTAGGAAACGTAACCATTACCATCACATCCGAAACAGGCGAAACCGTGTATCAACACACCGCGCCAACCGGCTACGGAGCAAGTGAACTGATTGACACATCAGACTTTGCAGAAGGCAGTTACTTGATTACATTCACCAATGCCACCGGGCTATTTTTACATGGAGAATTTCAAATTTAATCAATTAATTTACAACATGTTTAACAATTTTAAAAAAACAAGTATCATGAAACAGAATTTATTCACTATTTCTATTTTATCTTTATTGTTTATCTTTGCATCGTGTGAGAAGAACGATAATGATGTCGACAATTCGGCACCAAAAAATCCTGACGATTTGTATGCTAAAACTGAATACAATTTGGATATGAAGGATTTTGCAATGGCGGTAAATAAAGCCGTGAATACTAATAAAGCTTTTAGAAAACTTATTAGAAAAGAAGTAGACAAACGATTTGATGGGGATTTTAATGTCCTTCTTAAACAGTTAGTTGACAAGAAGGTGGACAACTACGAAGCAAATGGAAACGGCGCTATAATGCGGGTCAGTGGCAATATTACTGTACGGGATTTGCTAAACTCATCTTTTCAGAGCACTCAGGAAAAGCAAAAAGAGGGCACTGTTACTTCTGCAACACCTAAGCCACACAGAGCTCCGGAGGTTCAATTAATTGATTATCTTACAGAACAATATCCAAACTTACAAGTGGCAGTTCCTTTCTTAGAAGAACAGCTTGAAGATGAAAACTATATTCCGCCGGTTGTGTTTCTACCGGAAGAGTATGATGAGCAAACGACAGAATATCTACCAGCAATAAGAGACGACGAAGAGTATGCTCAATCAGCTGAGATTATTCCAGATTATGCTTGTATAGTTATAAGTCAAAATGAAAGGATTGCACATATTGAAGAAGAAAATGTCAAGCCATCTACACCAACCAATCTTCAGCTATCAGAAAAAGCAGAAGGAGTTGAACTTATTTGGGATATGCCTGCTAGCGCAAGATCAAGCAACACTTTAGGGTATAAAATCTATAGAGCAGTAGGTTCTGGTTTATTTGATAGTAAACCCTATACAACAGTATTAGGATATATGAATACAAAGTTTGTAGATCAGAACATAACAAACAACGTAACTTACTATTATCAAGTAGCTGCATTTAACAATTTTCAGGAATCTGATTTATCTGGCATTAAATCAATAATGCCTGTTCGTCCAGTTAAAGCAAAATCTTTTGATGTTGAACAAGAGTCATTAAACGTAGTTAAATTACATTGGGAATTTGCGACAAACGAGTATAGTGGACTCGTAAATATTTATAAGAGACCATTTGGAAGCACCTTAAATACATTTGTGGCATCCAAACCTGTTTCTGATGATAACTACACTGATGAAAATGTAACACCAGGGCAAAAGATCGAATATAAAATAGAACGTATTGCTGCTACGGGAGCTTCTATTCCAAGTTACGATTTTATTTATACACCATATCGTAATATGAATGACTATTCAAAAGTTTTTATTAGAAGAATAAAATATAGTGATGTTTCTAAAATAGAGAGCTGTTGGAAAGGAGAACCAGAATTTAGCATAAAAGTATTAGGTGTTACAGGAACTACTACCACTGAACTCGCAACCCTGTTTATTAGATTAGATGACAGAAAAGATGACAACTGGACAACAGTTGATAATGCTAGAGGAACTGTCACAAATTACTGGAAACCAGGAAAAACAAATTGGTTTGATGCTTATAGTTTTTATATTGTTGAAGATGATGGTGGAGGAGATGGGAACGCGTTTAATAGTCTTGAAAACATAACATTAGCCGCCCAAAAAGTAGGTAAGAATTTTATAACTAAAGATACACCAACCTGGGCTAAAGCATCGCTGGACGCTTTAGATGTAACAGGGAAACTGTTTGATGAGTGGATTGTACAGAATGATGATAAAGTAGGTTATGCATATTTAAACTACTATGATAATCCGTTTACGACATACTCCACAAGCAGTACAGAGAAAAGTGGGTTTTTAACTATCCAGTTTAGTGATAATCCTGATAAAAATGTTTTAGAATATAAATGACAATTTAAAAATTAAATAAATTATGAAGAAGATTTTTTTTCTGACTATAATAGTTATTCATTTTTTATCAATATCAAAAATAGTAGCTCAGCAAGATTATTCCAATAAATTTGATTTCAAGTTTGGCACCGGGATTGGTTTCATGGGGTGGGGTGATTTATTAGCAGTCTGTTTTGAGAATGAATTAAATTATAAAATTAATGATTATTTTACTACTTCTGTTGGTGTTGGTTATGGGCGGAATATAGGAAATAGCAATGATGTGTTTGAGCAACATAATGATTATTTGTTAGGTAGTGTTAATGGATTTATTTCGCCATTTAGGAATAATAGAAGAAATAATTTCAAAGTTGGAGGAGGATATACATACCTTAATCAAGCAGCTTCATATATAGCAGCAATATATCATTATCCTTATGAAGATATAAGATATTATAAAGATGGCTATTCCGCTCATTGCTTTAATGTAATTGTTGAAGATGAATATAGAATAACAACGCGTCTGATGATTGGTGCAAAATTATTTTATACAGGGGACATTAAAGACGGTGGCAGTGGTGAGCTATTCGGTGGTTTGATAAAGTTTGGTGTAGCTTTATGATATAAAGTTCGTTGAGCTGAAACTTCGTTCGACGTAGTGTTATTGGTTCCCCTCGTTCATCGTAGCGTATCTAATAGCAGTCGTAATGTTTGGCGTAGTCTCCAGACTACGTCAAAGTTAAAAGCCGGACTTTGTCTGGCAAATAAATATATCAATAAAAATTTTAATGATTATCCGCAAAGTGTCCTATTGTAAATTTTAGGGGAATTCTAAAAACTCGTTATTTTTCTAAAATTATTTTTTGAGTCTGTTTTTTATTAGACTATTTTTTATGTTGATTTTTTCAGGTTTTCATTAAT